>DAOVZK010000005.1 GCA_030635145.1 Planctomycetota bacterium
CCGTTTTTAATGAATGGGGACAGCCGAATATCGTATAATGGGACGACTGTTACGTTGATCCCGAATAGGTGGTTGGAACATTCCGCAAAATTCTCCGCAATACTCTCTTGACAGAAGATTGCTCATAGGTGGTCATTGGGGCTTGGGAATTGGGTATTTTTCTACGGAGCCTATTCCATTTCGGACGATTTCCGCGTAGCATATTGCGACTATGAAATCTTTCTTTCGATCAGTAAGGTATCTCAAGCCGTACCGCATGCGGTTAGGGATTTCAATGATAGCCGTCATTCTCATCGCCACCCTCTGGGGTGGTGGGCTTGGAATGCTTTTACCCGGCATGAAGGTGCTTATTGCTCCCGAGGGGTTGCATGGCTGGGCGTGGAATTCACTGACGCAGGATCACATGCAGGTTCAGGCGGTCGTGCGAAAAATTCCCCCGACGATGAGAGAAGACCTCAACCTGCCCATCGAAGCGATCGACATCGTAGACGTTACCAAAGACGGTGCCGCCGCCGAAGGTGGAATACTGGTTAACGAGTGGATCGTCGGAGTTTCCGTCCCCGACGATAAGCAGATGTTTTCTGTTTCGGGCGAGGCGATGATGCGAAAACTCGCCCTGACTTCGGCGGGGGCGAATGTGCGGCTACTGGTTTTTGATTCCCAGACCAGGAAAACAACTTCCAAAATCGTGCAGATGCACAAAGTATCGACGAGTTCGAGATTGCTGGGCCAGCTTGCACAAAAAATCCCCGAACCTGAAACTCGCTCCCAACGCTTCCCGATTTTTCTCTGGCTGCTTGGAATTGTAGCTGTCATGACGATACTCCGAAACCTTTTGCGGTTCATTCAAGAGTACTTGGTGGAGACAGCCGTGCTTAAGGGCATGATCGACCTGCGAAAAGACTGCTACAACAGCGTACTCCGCCAGCCCGTAACGTTCTTCGCCCAGGAAGGCACCACCGACACGATGAGCCGCTTCATCCAGGATACCGGTGAACTCTCGCGGGCACAGATGACACTGTTTGGTAAAACGCTCGTGGAACCCGCAAAGGCCGTCGCCTCCGTATCACTTGCGTTTTTCCTGAGTTGGGAACTGACGCTAGTCGCCATGGTCGGCGGGCCGTTGACTTACATTATCATTCGCAAGTTTGGAAAGATAATGAAGCGATCCACCAAGCGTGCCCTTGAAAGCTGGGCCGACATGCTAGCCGTTCTGGAAGAAACTTTAACCGGCATACGCGTGGTCAAAGCCTACACCATGGAAACTTCCGAGCGGAAGCGATTTTTCGCCGTTAATCGGAAGCTATATAAACAGCAGCGTCGAATTACGCGAACGCGTGCCGCCACCGCCCCGACAGTTGAGGCGTTGGGAATCATCGCCGCCGTTGCCGCTGCGGGTGGTGCAGGATATCTCGTGTTTTCCGGGAAAATGGATACCGAAAAATTCATGGCCTGGATGGCGTGCCTAGCGGCGATGTTCGATCCGGTTCGCAAACTCAGCAAAGTTGTTACGCGATTCCAGCGTGGTGACGCAGCTGCTGAGCGAATCTTCGAGATGCAGGAACGGCCGCAGGAAAAGCGCATCCCCGGTGCCCCAATGCTACCGCGACTGACCCAGAGTCTCGAGCTTCGGGATGTGAGCTACAGCTACCCAAATACGGAAACGTTCGCAGTTGACAACGTAAACCTTACGATCAAATCCGGGCAGACCGTCGCGATTGTCGGGCCTAACGGGTCGGGAAAAACCACGATGGTGAGTTTGATCCCGCGGCTGTTGGAAGCAACATCCGGTAAGATTCTGATCGACGGGCTAGATGCCGAAACGCATTCGTTGCGGTCGCTGCGGCGGCAAATCGGGATCGTCACGCAGGATAATGTTATTTTCAACGCCACCATCGGCGAGAATATTTCTTACGGGCTGCGAAAAACCAACGACGCCGACGTTCTCGACGCCGCGAAAAAAGCATACGTTGACGAATTCGTCTGCGAGCTTCCCGACGGATACGATACGATGGTCGGGCAGCGTGGTGCGACGCTTTCGGGCGGGCAGCGGCAACGAATTGCCATCGCCCGTGCGATTCTGCGTGACCCGGCGATACTGATTTTTGACGAAGCACTCAGCCAAATCGATCCGCACAGCGAACAGCGAATCTCCGATGCGATGCGCGAGTTCATAAAGGGGCGAACCACCCTGATGATCGCCCATCGATTCCAGACTATCCTGTCGGCTGACGCTATTGTCGTGATGGACGGCGGAAAAATCGTAGACATCGGAACGCACGACGAGTTGCTGCAGCGTTGCCAGCTGTACGGACACTTGTATAAGACGCAATTCGGCGAGGCGTAACACACGCGTATTGTCGTTGAATAAACTATGCACGAACCCAAGATAACCATCGTAACCCCGAGTTTTCAGCAGGGGCAGTTCCTCGAGGCGACGATGCTCAGTGTGCTTAACCAGCCGTGCCCCTCGCTGGAGTATATGGTCATCGACGGTGGCAGCACAGACGGCAGCGCGGAGATCATTCGCCGCCACGCCGACAAACTCGCCTACTGGTGCAGCGAATCCGACGAAGGGCAAACCGCCGCCATCAACAAAGGCCTCCGCCGCGCGACGGGAGATATTGTTGGATGGGTTAACAGTGACGATGTCTTGCTCGAAGGTGCGTTGGCGAAAGTCACCGCCGCGTTCGAAGACCCCACCGTTCAGGCTGTCTGCGGATGGGTTGTCTCCATCGACGAAAACGGAACGGCGATTTCCCGCCGCGTCTATCCGCAACCAACCCGCGACGTGCTATTATGCAGATCGCTCTTACCACAACCGGCCGTCTTCTGGCGGCGAGAACTTTTCCAGCAGGTCGGGTTCCTCGACGAGTCTTTTCATATCTGCATGGATCTGGATTTCTGGGTTCGGCTGGTCGGGTATGGTGTTGTCCCAAAGCTTATTCCATCGTTTCTTGCGGGTTTTCGGCGTCACAGCGAGCAAAAAACCGACGCCCGCTCGGAAAAATGGCAGACCGAGGAGCTGTCGATTTGGCGGCGCATTCACGGGCCATCCGCCGACAGAAAACGCCTGCGAAAATCCATCCCGCTGGGGTGGCGAATCCGCTACTCGCTAATGAAACGCGCCATGAAACTTGGATTTTTTAAATAACGACCATTTGTAACCATTCACACTTTTTATCTCGTAAATCCAATTTTTATTAAAAAATCTCTTTTTTGACAGGATTACAGGATTAGCTACGAATTATTAAAAAGAAAACAAAACAATTGACTGCAAACACCATCGCAACGAATACAAATTGCTATGCAAATTAATCCTGATTAACAGGATTTCTTAGGCCCTATATTTTATCCTGTGATCCTGTCTAAATTTTTGCGTGAATGGCTACGTTTATCAGAAAAAATCGAACGGGTGAATTTTGAGTAAAGATTCTGCAAAATATTCTGTAAAAGATTCGATTTCGGAATATCGCTTACCGATGGGGCTTGTCGTGGCGGCGGCGGTCGCAGCTGCGATTTTTTTCTTTTGCCAACTCACCGGAGATCAATGGGTTCCCGCACTGGCGGTTGCTGTTATCGAATTTTCGGTAACCATTCTCATACTTTCAAGTGCCGCCGGGTACGGTTTTTTTCTATTACGATTTATTACATCCGGCACAGGAAAAAAGCTAGATGGGTTTCTCGTTTGCAGCGGCTGCGCGGTTGGATTGTGGATTCTTTCGACGGTTACGCTGGGAATCGGTGCGTCGCTGGGGCTGGGGGCGATGTGGATATGGTGGGCGATTCTCGCCGTGGGCGTGTTGCTGGGGATTTTGCAGATACTTCCGCATCGCAACAAAATTTCCATTCCGCCAAGCGTATCGTTGCCGGGTTGCGGGCTGATTATCCTCGGTGTGTGTTTGGGCGTATGGTTGGCCGGTGCTGTTGCTCCGCCCGGTACCATCGGGCTGACAAACGCATACGACGTTCTCGAATATCACCTGCAGGTACCGCGAGAATTCATCGCCACCGGGCGAATCGTACCGCTGAACCACAACGCCTACAGCTATTATCCGCTTGGCGTCGAGATGCTGTTTCTCCAGGCCATGCAGCTGCGCGGCGGAGCGTACGAGGGAATGTACCTCGCAAAAATGATGCACGGAATGTTTGGGGTCTTGTGTGTTGCGGGGCTTGTCACGGGATTCGGCGCAGCTGAGCGAAAACGCGGATGGTTCACCGCTCTCATGGTCGCCACAGCCCCGGGATTGCTTGCTCTCAGCTGGCTGGGGTTTGTCGAACTCGGAATGATCTGCTACCTGACGTTTGCACTGCTTTGGCTGCGCCGATGGATGCGCGACGGTTCGCTTCGCAACGCCGCCGTCCTCGGAATTATGTGCGGCGCGGCATGCTGCACCAAGTATCTTTCCATCGGGCTGGTCGTCGCGCCGATAGTGATCGTAATGCTCGCGTGTTCGCTGCGGAGCCTCCGGAGAGTCGGCGGAATAGTTGCAGTCGTCGCGATAACGCTGCTGCTGTTTTCACCGTGGTTAATTCGCAACACCGTGCATACGGGGAATCCGGTTTTTCCGCTGGGGACGCAAATGAAAATTTTTGGTGCGGGGCACTGGCCCCCAGAAGTTCAGCAGCGATGGGAGAATGGACATGGGGCGGCGAATCTTCCCCCGGTTCCGCAACCCGCCGACTGGCAGCCGAAATCGCATCAACCCACCCGCCTCGATCTGCTGCGAACGAATTTGCTGACGAATCCTGAGATGGGTCTCGTCGTGATGTTTATTGCGTTGGTCAGTGTCTGCGCGATGCTTGCATCACCGCAAACGCTGTCGCGATTTTCGTGGGAATGGGCGTTGCTTGCGATTTTTGTTTTGCAGGCCGCGGCGTGGTTGGGGCTTTCGCACAATGCACCGGCTCGGTTTATCATGCCCGCGATTATTCCGATTGCGTTGATTGCAGCGGGGGGGCTGGGGCGACTTTGCGAGCTACGGTTGGCCGACAAGCGGACGATTGCGATACCGATCAGTTTCCGGCGCGACGGTGGATTCGTGCTCGCCGCCGCCGTTATCATCGCTGCGGTTATCGTGAACCTCACAGCTGCGACTAACATCTTTCATCAGCAGGTAAAACGCCCGCTGCCACCGGCACCGGCAAAAAACATTGCCGACCTGATTCCATCTCCCGCTCTGGTGCGTAAACTTCCCCAAGGTTCGCGCGTGATGCTCGTCGGCGACGCCAAGGGTTTTTATTTCCCGACAGGCACGATTTACGCGACTGTGTTTGACGTGCATCCTCTCGATGAACTCGCACGCAACACCACCAGCGACGCACAGCTGCGAGTCGAACTGCAGAAAATGGGCGTCACGCATTTGCTGTTCAATTGGCCGGAGATTCGGCGGCTGAGCTATTCGTGCGGATTCCCCGCTGCTTTAAGCGACGGATTTATCGACGCCCCACGCGGTAACACCACCGGCTGGACGTCGCGAATAATCCAGCGGCTAACGGCAGCAGGGGCGCAGGCGCGTTATTATCCAACCCCGGTTCCGCTGACGCTAGTTGTTCTCGATCCCGGCGTCGCCGGAAATTAACGTGCTATGACTATTTTACACCAGGTTGTGATTTTCCCATATTCGAACGTGACGGGCTTAGAGCATCTCAACTTTTCAATGCTCTAGATTTGGAATAATTATCTGTGCTGATGGTGATCGTTTTGTTGCAATAGGCATAAAAAATACGATAAAAGTCATAGCTTTTTGGTGGCAGGGCGATATCCGGGAAGGTATTGTCTTGTCATCGCAAGTGGAGAAGTTACCATTTAAAAACGCGATGATAAGCTGACTGGCATGAGGATTCTTGAAGATGTACATGAGAAATTTGGGTAATACCTCCCTCGCAGAGGCTTTTGCTTTTTTGTGGGTTTGTGTGTATCATGTGCCGATAAATAATTGCCCACAAAGCAGTTTTTGGAATGGCTTACAAGAATATAGGAAACCGACATGATTGTAGTAATGAAACCCGGCGCGTCGAAGGATCAGATTCAGCACGTTATCGATCTGGTGCGCGAGTATGGGCTTAAGGAACATCCGATTTACGGCACCGACCGTACTGTCATCGCCGCCATCGGCGATAAGCGAATGGTCGATAAGGGCGCGATCGAAAACGCACCGATGGTCGACCGCATCATGCCGATCTTAGCTCCGTACAAGATGGCCTCGACGGAAGTCCAGCAGGAACGCTCGCAGATCAAGGTTGGGCCTAAGAAGTTTCCCATCGGCGGAAAGAAAGTCGGCATCATCGCCGGGCCTTGCGCCGTGGAGAGCGAAGATCAAATTTTCCGCATCGCCGACGCCGTCAGCGAGGCAGGGTGCATAGGGCTGCGCGGCGGGGCGTATAAACCGCGTACTAGCCCGTACAGTTTTCAGGGTATGCAGGAGGAAGGGCTAAAACTTCTCGCCGAGGCTCGCAAGCGAACAGACCTTGCAATATTCACGGAAGTCGTCAGCGTCGATACCGTCGATATCGTCGCCGAGTATGCCGACGTTCTGCAGATCGGTGCGCGAAACATGCAGCATTACGCCTTGCTTGAGGCCGTCGGTAAAAGCGGCAAGCCCGTGCTGTTAAAACGCGGGCTAAGCAGTCAGCTGGACGAATGGCTGCTGGCGGCGGAATATATCATCAACGCCGGTAACAAAGAGGTCATCCTTTGCGAGCGCGGGATTCGTGCGTACGAAAATTACGTGCGAAATACGCTTCCGCTGGCAGCTGTGCCGGAACTCCACCAGCGTACGCACCTTCCGGTTCTTGTCGATCCGTCGCACGGGACCGGGCATGCGCATCTCGTACCCCCGATGTGCCGCGCCGCCATCGCCGCCGAGGCCGACGGACTAATCATCGAAGTCCACAACGACCCCGAACATGCACTTTCCGATGGTGCCCAGTCGATTCGCCCTGAAGTTCTTACCGAACTGATGGGCTCGCTGAAAAAGATCGCCAAAGCCGTAAACCGAGAAATGTAATCGCCATTTCCAAGTTCCGATTTGCAATTGCCAATTGGACGCTTGCGCCGCGAAGCGAATTTGGAAATTGTTACTTGCGGTGTTATCGGTGTCATTGCGAGCCCCGATGGAATCTGGATAAACTCCGCGAAGCAATCTCGATCCGCTATCAGCGGAGGCAATAATAATCGCGCCCGCCGATCAGTCTATGATAGTTTGAGCTTGACTTATGTATGGTTCGCTCTGTAAATAGATGGAGGAAATATAGTCAAATATCTGTTCAAAAGGAGACATGATGAAGAAATTCCTCATATGTATCTATGTACTTCTCACCGCTACGTTATGCTATGCGGCCCCCGACTACTCGGGTGTTAAAGTTGGGGTAAATAATGATCTTGTTATACCTGGATTGCTCAGTGTTCCCGCGCCAGAAGGGAACTGGGAATGGGATATTGGGGATGTGGTTGAAAAGGATAATATGACAGTTAGATCATTCTTTTGTGAGAAGTCGGGTACTGAAGTATTATATACAATCTTTGTTGTAACATGTCCCGATGAGGCTCTTGCCTACAAAAAAAGCTATCTCGAAGGCTTTGAGGAAAGCATACACAAAAACGTCATTCGTAACTTAAAGAGTCAAGGCTTTACTCTGACTAAGAGTGAAGTGACTGATACCGTAATTCCTGCGCCTGGGTATACACTATTTGAGTACCAAATGAAGAATGGCGAGGACTCTTTTCTTTCTCTCGCTTTTATCAGACCACAAAAACACGCTGTGTGGATTCAGTATATTGACACCACCTTGGAGCATCGAGACCACTTTATCGCCTTCGCCAATAGCCTGAAACTTACGAGGCAGCCTTCAAACGATTCGTCTACAGAAGAAAGCTCGAGCCTTGACATCAGCCGTAAAATAGGGGAATCAGTGGGGTCTATATTCCTTTTAGTTATCGTCGTAGTAATCATCAAAAAAATTCGGAAAAAGAAGTAATCTTGTAAGCCGGGTGCCGTGGTTGCGGTGTTTGCAACCACGTTTGGCCTGAAAATCATTGCCCAGCCACGGAGGATCGATAGAGCATCGGAGGCACCGGCAAAGCCGATGGCCTTGCAGAGGATTTGGGGATTCTGGCTTGCTCATTCAATGGTCATTGAGGTTTGGTCATTTCTTTCGCGGCCGTCGCGAGGATGTTTTCGATATTTTCGCGGTGTCGGCCGAAGGCGGGGGTTGGAAGAAGCTCGCCTTTGTCGGAAGGGCGGAATGGCCCCATTGCCAAATCGGGGTCGAACGGAATTTGTCCGATAAGTGGTATCCCGAGCTGGCCCAGCTGCGATTCGATACCCGCGATGTCGGTATTGTCGGTAACGCGATTGACGACGGCGAGGATTTTTCCGATGCCGATGTCGGCGGCGAGTTTGTGGACGCGGCCGGCTGTCTGCAAACTCCACGGGCCCGGATCGAGCACCACCACCAGCGCATCGGTGCATTGGGCCGTCGCTCGCCCGAGATGTTCAATCCCTGCCTCCATATCCATAATCAGCGTATCGTCTCGCCCGACAACAAGATGCACCAGCAGCGCCTTTAGTAACGCCGACGCTGGGCAAATACATCCGCCGCCACCCTTCGCCACTCCGCCAAGCGTCAGCAATCGAATCGAACCTATATGGCGTGCGAATTTCTCGGGAATATCGTCGACTTGCGGGTTGAGTTTGAAGTATCCACCGTAGGCGTCGGCGGCCCCGGTGCGTTGGGTTATCATCTCGCTCATTTCGGCCAGCGGTGTTATCGGGTCGTCGGCGGGAATGCCAAGGCCCGATCCGAGATTCGCGTCGGGGTCTGCATCGACCGCAATAACGCGCCGGTCCTGCAGCCCCAGAACCCCGCAAAGCATCGCCGAGAATGTAGTTTTCCCAACCCCGCCCTTACCGGATATCGCTAACTTCATAATTTCACCCTCAGTTGAAAGTTGTCTCTAGCATCGCGGGAGTTTACGCAATTCTGGTATTTAAATCAAATTTAGTTTACCCGCAAACCGATATTAGACTCGAGACGTCTAACCATTTGGAACGTTATAAGCTCAGTGTTTCAGGGAGTGTATGATGATAATACAAAACAGAAGCTGTTGCGGGCGAGCTTTTATTTCGGGGTTGTTGGTTTTACTCGCTATTAATTCGACATGTTCGGCTGGTACGACTGGAGCGATAATAAGCGTCAGTCTTAGTGTCATCCTCGCGAAGGCGGGGATCCAGTTCTTTCTGCCGCTGTCATTGCTAGCGTAGCGAAGCAATCTCGTCTGCCGTCTTTTACTACCTCCCCTGTTAGGGGTTGCCGCGTCGCTGTGCTCCTCGCAATGACAAATCATGACCATCGTCTTCGCCACTGACAACGCCACCCGCCACTCAATGGTTGACGCACAACCCCATGGACAGTACAATTCTCTAAGTTGTCTGAGAAATCTCACTTAAATTACGGGGAGAGATTCCATGAAGATGAAAGTAACATGTCCGAGTTGTAAAAAGACACTGGGGATGCCGGAAGAATATTCCGGCAAACTTGTCGAGTGCCCATCATGCGGCGAAGCTGTACCGGTTCCAATACCTATTCCCTCCCAGCCAACTAACTCGGACTCCAAGCCAAGCCCACAGATACCTCGACCGGAACATAATCCAACGACAAACAGTACCAGTGATACCCCTTGGATATTTCGCCTAGTACTAATTGCATCAGTAGGTATGATAATTCCGCTGTTATTTGCAGGAGGCAAGAGTACCGATCTGGCATATTCAGTCGGATATTGGCTTCCTTTTGTCCTTGGCATCTTTTATTTTAGCAAGTTGCGAAAGCGGGGCTGGAGAATAGCATCTATAAGCTTTGTTGTGATTTGCGGCGCTACTCTTACAGGTGTACTTTTATCATCCGCTCGCAATCACCGTGATAATCAAATGACCCAGAATGACATCGAGCAAGCTGGAATAGCACTGGATGAAATAAAAGAAAGTTTGTTGGACCTTGCAGAGAAATCCACAGATTCGGAAGGATTCCCACAGCTTATTGAAGGTGAAATAGACACGACCCCGAAGGCTAAAGGTGAATTTGGCGAAATGGAACGCTTTATAAAGGAATTCATGGCCAAAGCAGCAAAGCAAGGTAATGACTATCAATTAGAGTTGACCAATATCGGGATTAATCGCCTGTTGGAAGCGAAAAGAATCGAGAAAGATGAGACCTTTGCAGAGAGCAAAGTTATTCTGAGAAAGGCAAAACAGATCGTAGAAAAGTATGGAACCCGAACCGATGAGCTAATAGCCGAGGCAAGAAATAAAATAAGCACTTTGAATGTTAGTCGGGCTGCCAAGAAAGGAATGGAAAAGGGCTTTGATGAGGCCCTTGCATCTTCCCTTGAGCAGCTAAAAACTATGTGGGACTTGGAGGAAAAAATACTTGGCGAAATGGTGAGCATTATCAACTTCCTAGAGGAGCGAAAAGGGACTTGGACTGTTCAGGATGATCAAATAGTTTTCGCTAGGGAGACCGATGTTGCTCGCTACAACGCATTTCTCTTATCCATTCATCGGATAGCAAAGGAGCAACAGGAGATTAAGCGGAGGCAGATTAAAAAGGCATTGGCAAAATTTGATTCAGCTAAAACAAAGCTCCGTGGTGGGCATAAGATAAACCTAGTCCTACCGAGCTTGCCAAACTTGCAGGACGTATATGTTTTGCCACTCACGACCATTCCAAATGAAAGCGACAAATCCAAAAGACAGCAGAATCGCTGGCCGTCCTGTTTCCTCGATACCCATAAAACCCGGAAGATTGCCAGTGATCCCTTTGTTCCGAAGCTCACACCCGCCCTCATTAAGGAAATGTCGCAAGCTTGGGTATTTTTCATGACACAGGAAAAAATCATTCGATCGGTTGGAGAAAAATTCCCTGACCTGCATGACAGGCTATCTATAGCTCAGTTTCAGTTTCAGCAGAAGTATCGTCCTGCCATTGAAAACATTGATCGAATAGTTGGTAAACAATTTGCCCAATGGGAGAAAGTTAAAAAAGCATCGATTGAGGAAATCGAGCCGCTTATCAGAAATCAGTTAGAAAATATTGAACGAGCTACAGCGGAGGTTATTCTTGATAAATTGGAGAATCAATACAAAGGCAAAATATCTTCGCCAATCATCGAGACGCTCCTTATGTTCCATCCGACTTACATGAAATACCCTGTTCAGGAAATCATAGATGGTTTCAAGAAGGAATATCGTAGCGATGGCTCAGGTAAGGCCATGGGCATCAAGATAGGCCTTGAATATCCCGCGAGTTGGCAGGAAAAAGAAGGTAGAAGGCCGCATATAGTAAAAAAAATTATTAGTAAAAATGGAAAAGGTAGAGTTAGTGCTATGATTATGGTCACGCCAATACCGGAAGAGTTTGCAGAATTTGAATCAAAGGATGTAATTCTTCAGATATTAAATGACAAAGAAGTATTGCAGGAGGTCTTTCCTAGTGGAGGCAAGGTAATAGATTACGGACTGGCTTCTCATGCTAAAGTACCCCTATTGTGGATAGAGGGCACTGTAAAACGAAATAGGGTCGGTACAGATATTGAAATGCATCAACTCATATTCATTTTTATTCGCAAGAATAAGATGGCATGGCTGACCTTTACGTGTGCCGGAACTCCTGACAAAAGTTCTGAGACAGTCTTGCAGGAATTCCATCGCCATGCCCCGCTTTTTAAGTCAATGCTTAATAGCGTTGACTTTTTTGGTCGTTACGATTCTCCTAATGCTGAGGTAGCCGGCATAACAAAAAAACTGAACCGCTCCACTAAGGAAAAAGCAAAGTAAACCTTTGTGATCTCTGTGTTCTTTTGTGGTGAAATCCTTTCTTTCTCTTACTGATGGCCGATAACTTGAGGGGGAAAATCATCAAAAACCAGACGTTTATTCCCCGCCGTCATATTACGAATAATAAATACATAATAACACCTTGGTTTCTTGACAAAACACACCCCTATGCCCTACAATTCTTTCCGTTAGGGGATTAGTTTTGGTTTATCTGCGTTCGACGCAGATGTTGCTTTAGTGTACGTTTTATGTTGGGTTAATAGTCGAATTCGAGCATTTTAAAATAAAAATGCTCTGACCGTGCGGTTCATGTTTCGGTATTTGCCCCAACGATGCGGCGAGCAGTACAGCCACATAATTGGGGCGTTTTGTTAATGGAAGCTGTTTGGCCCCGCTTTCGTGACAGAAATGGGGTTTGGACGGCGTTCTCGTACTCTGTAACAGGAATAATGTTGAGCAGATGCGCAGTGCCGATGAGGTAGATGCAAGGAAGAAAAACGGTTGCATATTAGTTGATATTCCGCCGTTTTTCTGACGCAGCAGATGCCTTGTCGCCACAAGCAGATGCCGACAAAATTCCTGTTACAGGGTACTAAAACGAGGTTACGCTATGAAAAAGCCTACGAAGCGAAGTGTAGACCCAGCCACCATCGAAATGCTCGCCCATACCGAAGGTCAAGGCCCACCAAACGCCTGGGATCGCTACGACGCGATGCAGCCGCAGTGTGGGTTCGGGCAACTCGGTGTGTGTTGCCGCAACTGTGTGATGGGGCCATGCCGTATCGATCCGTTCGGTGAAGGTGCAACTCTGGGAGTCTGCGGTGCCGATGCCGATATCATCGCCGCGCGAAATCTCATCCGTATGATCGCCGCCGGTGCGTCGGCCCATAGCGATCACGGGCGAGACGTTGCCCATACGCTGCTGATGGCAGCAGAAAGCGACGACTGCGACTACAAAATCAAAGATCCCGATAAACTCAAGGCCCTCGCAGCCGAGCTGGGGGTCAAATTTGAAGGACGCGAGCTTCGCGAAATCGCCCACGACGTCGCCGAGATATGCTTCGCGCAGTTCGGCCAGCAACACGGGGAGTTGGTGTTCACGGCCCGTGCGCCGGAAGATCAGCTAAAGCGATGGCGCGCAGCTGGGGTCGTACCGCGAGGTGTCGACCGCGAAGTTGTCGAAATTATGCACCGCACGCACGTAGGTGTGGACAACGATCCGGAAAATCTCATCAAGCAGGGCGTGCGGTCGGCGTTGGCTGACGGGTGGGGCGGAAGCATGATCGCCACCGATTTGTCCGACGTTCTGTTCCGTACCCCCGAGTGGGTTACGTCGAATGTGAACCTTGGAATCCTCAAAAAAGACACGGTTAACATTATCGTGCACGGGCACGAACCGCTGCTGTCGGAAATGATCGTCGCCGCCGCCCAGGACAAGGAAATGCTGGAACTGGCGAAAAAGCAGGGTGCCAAGGGCATTACGCTCGGTGGAATTTGCTGCACAGCGAACGAGATTCTGATGCGGCATGGCGTACCGATCGCCGGAAACTTCCTGCAGCAGGAACTGGCGATCCAGACCGGGGCAGTCGAGGCTATGATCGTCGATGTGCAGTGCGTTTTCCCTGCCCTGGGTAAACTTACGCAGGAATATCACACCAAGCTGATCTCCACGAGCCCGAAAGCGAAATTCCCGTTCGCCGAACATGTGGAATTTGATGAATCCAAGGCGATGGAGATCGCCAAGCAGATCGTCCGCAAGGGCGTGGAAAATTTCCCCAATCGCGACAAGAGCAAAGTGCATATTCCCAAGGATACCAGCCCGCTGGTGGCGGGTTTCACAGCTGAAAACATCGCCACGATGCTCGGTGGACGATACCGCCCGAGCTATCGCCCGCTGAACGATGCGATTATGTCCGGGAGGTTCCGCGGAGTCGCAGCTATCGTTGGTTGCAACAATCCGAGGTTCACGCACGACAAAAGTCACATCGAAATGACGAAGGAGCTGCTGGCAAACGACGTGCTGGTTGCCGTTACCGGGTGTTCCGCTATCGCCGACGCCAAATACGGTTTGCTGTGTCCCGAAGCGGCTGTGAAATACGCAGGTCAAGGCATACAGGAAGTTTGCCGTGCCGTCGGCATTCCACCCGTGCTGCATCTTGGCAGCTGCGTGGACAACTCGCGAATTTTGATGGTGCTCCGCAACATGGTCGTAGAAGGCGGACTCGGAGATTCCATTGCCGATCTGCCCGTAGCCGGTTCTGCCCCCGAATGGATGAGCGAAAAAGCCGTCGCCATCGGATTCTACGTCGTCGCATCAGGTGTCTACACCGTACTAGGTCAGCCGCTGCCAATCGAAGGTGCCGCAAAACTGATGGAGTACGTTACCGGCGGAATTGAGGATGTGTTCGGTGGGAAGTTCGCGTTCGAGGCAGACCCTATAAAGGCAGCCCACCTGATAATCGACCACATCGACCGCAAGCGTGCCGACCTGCACCTACCACCACCGATGTACGATGTGCCCTACGCACCGCGGGCCGCTGTAGAGTCCGAGATTAAAGAAATGTCCAAGACCCAATGACCATTGAATGACAAAACACCAATGACTAATTAATAGCAGAGAATAAATGACAGATACACAAACGGCAGTTGACCGACAATTTGACCTTGAAGAACGAACGGCATTGTTCGGGGAGGCAATCGTCAGATTTGCAAGGCGGATGGAGAAAGACCCGGTTACCACGTCTTTGATAAGTCAGGTTGTTCGGGCTGGTACGAGTGTTGGAGCAAATTATTGCGAAGCCGACGAGGCGGTGACGAAAAAGGAATTTAAATATCGAATCGGTATTTGCAAGAAGGAAGCCAAGGAAACGAAACATTGGTTGCGAATGATTGCAACTGCAAGCGAAGATTTGAAAACAGAAGCCAGATCGTTATGGCAGGAAGCTAAGGAACTTCACCTTATTTTCTCCGCCATCTACCGCAACAGTGAAAAATGACCAATTTGCATTTATAGATTGTTGAGGCTTGGAACTTGGGATTTCAATGGTCATTGTTGCTTGGGCATTGTTTTTTGAACGCTAGGCAAGGAGCTGCCATATGACTAAGATAATCGTAGTTGACGAAGATCGTTGCCTCGGGTGCAAGCAGTGCATGATCGAATGCGCAATGGAGCACAGCGATGCCGAAACGCTCGCCGAAGCTATCCGCAATGGTGAACTGCAATCTCGCGTTCATGTGGAATCGGTAGGGGAGTTTGGCGTGCCTATTCAATGCCGCCACTGCGAAGACGCACCATGCATGGAAGTCTGTCCGACAAACGCAATTACCCGCGAAGGCCCGGCCGACCCTGTGCTGCTGGATCAGGACAAATGCATCGGATGCAAGTTCTGCCTCATGGCGTGTCCGTTTGGGGTGATAACCTTGGCGCGGTCGGGCAAGGCGGTAGTCAAGTGCGATATGTGTATCGAACGCGCCAAAAACGGCGAACCACCAGCCTGCGTTGTCGGGTGTCCGACAAAGGCCATGCAGCTGGTGGAACTCGACGAAGCATTGAGCGAAAAACGCAGAAAAGCCGCCGCCATTTTGCGATCTGTAGGAGCGATCGATAAAGACACCGACGAGTAGATTTTTTTCAAATGGACGGCTACCACGAAGAAAGGGTAAACGGTAAATGAACCTGAGCAAAGTCGACAATATCATTCAAGACTACAAGGGTAATCCCTCGTCGCTGGTGATGATATTGCAGGACATTCAGGAGGAGCTGAACTACCTACCCGAGCCTGTACTGAACCATGTCGCCGGTAAGCTCTCGCTGTCGGTGGGGCATGTGTGCAGCGTGGCGACATTCTACAGTTCATTTTCCCTTGAGGAGCGTGGGAAAAACGTTATCCGCGTTTGCGACGGAACCGCCTGCCATCTGCGCGGGGCGAATTTATTGAAAGACGAAATTGTCCGAGCGTTGAATATTTCCGAGGGGCAAACCACCGAAGATAAGCTCTTTACGCTGGAAGTTGTCGCCTGCCTCGGTGCCTGTGCCCTTGCACCCGTGATGACGGTAAACAAGAAGTATTACGGTCAGGTAACACGCGAAAAACTTCTCGCGACGCTGGAAAAATACCGCCAAAAAGATTCATGTGTTTTGAGTGAACCAAATGACAGTAAAAAAACTGACTGAACCAGACGCACTTGCGAAATACCGCGATTCTCTCGTCGCCAGCAGCGATGACGGGAAGCCCTGCGTGCTGATTTGTGGTGGTACCGGTTGCCGGGCCGGTGGGGGGCTTGCGGTTGGCGATGCATTTCGTGAAGTGCTGGAGCAGCGGGGGCTAACCGAGAAGGTCGAAGTTCGCATGACCGGTTGCCACGGTTTTTGCGAACAGGGCGCGCTTGTAGTATTGAAACCGGCCGGTCTGCTTTACGTTCGCGTTACTCCCGAAGACGTCGAAGAAATCGTCGCCACGTCGATTGAGGGTGATGGTGTGGTCGAGCGGTTAACCTACCGCGAACCGGCCACGAAAAAACGTATTACCCGCGAGTCGGATGTTCCGTTTTACGCGAACCAGCAGCGGGTGGTGCTCGCCGATAACGGCCGTGTCGATCCCACGAATATCGACGACTACATCGCCGCCGGTGGTTACGGATCGCTCGCAAAAGCACTCACGCAAATGCAACCGGACGAAATTATCGACGCCATAGAGCGTAGCGGCCTTCGGGGCCGAGGCGGGGGCGGATTTGCAACCGGGCGAAAATGGCGATCCGCCCGCAACGCCACCGGACAACCCAAATACGTGCTCTGCAACGGAGACGAGGGCGACCCGGGCGCGTTTATGGATCGCAGCATCATGGAAGGTAATCCGCATTCGGTGTTGGAGGGCATGGTTATTGGTGCCTACGCTATCGGGGCCGACCGCGGTTATATTTACGTGCGGATGGAGTATCCGCTGGCGATTGAAAATCTTCGAATCGCTATTGATCAGGCAACTCAGCGCGGGGTGTTGGGCGAGAACATACTCGGTAGCGATTTTAGCTTTAACGTGAAAATTTCGCGCGGGGCAGGGGCGTTTGTCTGCGGCGAATCGACCGCACTGATGGCTTCTATCGAAGGGCTTACCGGCGAACCGCGTGCCAAGCATATCCACACCAGCGAAAAGGGCCTGTTCGGTAAACCCACGAACCTCAACAACGTCGAAACCTGGGCTAACGTTCCGGTAATTATCGACAAGGGCGTCGAGTGGTACACGAGCATCGGCACGGAAAATTCCAAAGGCACGAAGGTGTTTTCGCTTGTGGGTGCCATCAACAATACCGGGTTAGTCGAAGTGCCGATGGGCATTACGCTGCGGGAGATTATTTACGATATCGGCGGTGGGATTCCCAAGGGTCGTCCGTTTAAGGCTGTCCAAACCGGCGGGCCTTCCGGTGGATGCCTACCAGAAAACATGCTCGATTTACCGGTGGATTTCGATCAACTTACCGAGGTCGGGTCGATGATGGGCTCGGGCGGAATGATTGTGATGAACGACCACACATGCATGGTCGAAATCGCGCGGTACTTTACCGACTTTCTGCGGCGCGAGTCGTGCGGAAAATGCACACCCTGCCGCGAGGGCGTGCTGCGGATGTACGAAATTCTCGACAGCATCACAGCTGGGCGCGGAAAGATGGAAGATATCGATCTGCTGGAGGAGATTTGCGGATACGTGCGGGACAACAGCATCTGTGGGTTAGGCAAGACCGCGGCGAATCCGACGCTCAGCACGCTGCGATTTTTCCGCGATGAATACATCGCACACGTAAAAGACCACAAATGCCCCGCCGGGGTCTGCCAAGCACTGACAACATTCATCATCGACGAAAAAACCTGCAAAGCATGCGGTGCCTGCCTCAAAGCATGCCCCGTTGAGGCAATTAGCGGCGGTGCGAAGAAAAAACCCGCGAAAATCGACCAGGACAAATGCACCACCTGTGGCGCCTGCCGCGAGGCCTGCCTCTTTGATGCAATTATGACATAGACGACAGTAACACAAGGAATTTTTAGACAGGATAACAAGATGAAAACTAAATCATGTTAATCCAAAAGAAAAAGAAGGTTCACCACAAAGAACACATAGATCGCAAAGAAAGATGTTTTTGCATGACGTTTTTCTTTTGCGTTCTCTTGCGGTGAATAATATTCGCTTACTGAAACCTGATTGCTGATAACTGAAAACTTAAAATAAATAACTATCCTGTGATCCTGTCAAAAAGATTCTTTTGATTAACAGGAAAAGGCCGTGAACAATCGAAATGGACATGATAAAAACGACAATTGACGGGCGAGAAATAGAAGTTCAGCGAGACCGCTGGGCGCTGGAAGTCGCACGCGAAATGGGTATAGAAATTCCAACGCTCTGCCATCACTCCGCCCTGGAACCCTACGGAGCCTGCCGCCTCTGCGTAGTTGAGGTTACCAAGGGTAAGTGGACGTGGTTAACGACGTCATGCGACTTGCCGATCCGCGAAGGGCTTACGATTCGCACCGACACACCCGCGGTAATCGCTGCCCGCAAGACGGCGTTGGAATTGATGCTAGCTCAGGCACCGGACGCCGAGGAAGTTCGCCAACTCGCCGAGCAGCTTGGCACGAAGTCCCCGCGATTCCCCGACCGCAATGAAAGCAACGCGTGCATTTTGTGCGGATTGTGCGTGCGGGTGTGCAAGGTAGTGACGGGGAAGATGGCGATTTGCTTTTCCAATCGCGGTACAGACCGCAAAGTCGGTCCGCCGTTTGATCGCAGCTCCGACGAATGCATCGGGTGCAACGCTTGCGTGGACATCTGCCCGACGGGTTGCATCGAGTCGCGGGACGAAGCAGGGATTCGAAAAATTCCCATGCTTAAAACCGAGCTGAAATTGGCTGACTGCGAGGTCTGCGGAAAACCCTTCGCGCCGATCAGACAGCTGGAACATATGCAGGCTAAGCTCCGTGAAAAATTCGGAGACGATTTTGAGGCAGGGTGTATTTGCCCTGTGTGTAGACGAGAGCAAACGGCGGCGAGATTGCATAACGTCGCAGAAAAAATTGGATGAATTGATCTGACCGCTAAAAAGTGGTGAGATGTTGAAACAGTCTTTAGAATGGGAGACGCTGTTATGTCACACGAGGTAATCTCGAGCGTTATTCGCGGAGCAAACGTTTTCGTCGACGAGGCGGAGCAAAAATTGGCCGAGGCCATCAAAAGTAAGGGTGAGGATCATCCGGTGAGTTTTCCGGAGACGGCCTTTCAGTTACCGATGGTTCATGCATTGATGGGTCTTGAGGTTACGAAGGTCGGGCAGCTGAAAGATGTCGTCGCCCATGCCCGCGAGCTTGCTCCATCACCACCGGCGGCAAAGTTATGGCTGCCGTACCTTGGCGACGGACTCGACGCCGGTATTGCGACGTTGCTGGCGCAGGAAGTTACGTGCGCACTGCGATATGTTAACGAAGAACCCATCGAGGAAGGGTTTACGGGATTTATTTCCGACACGATTCTTCGCGAGTTGGGCATTCAGTTAGTTGACGGGCGATTACCGGGCTTCGCCGCAATTCTCGGCCCTGCACCTACGGAAGAAATCGCCCTCAACACCATTCGCGAATTCCAGAAAAACAGCATCCTGACATTCATCCTCGCCAATCGCGACGGTGTGAGCATGCGCGACCAACTCGTCAAGCAGGGTGTCGAGCTGGGCTGGGACACTTATGTGGTACCGGTCGGCCGCGATACGCATTCGGCGATTTATATTCTCGACTGGGCGATCCGCGGGGCACTTACGTTTGGCGGGCACAAAAAGGGCGACTGGGAATCCTGCCTGCGTTATTGCCGCGAGCGAATCTTCGCGTTCGGGCTGACGTTCGGCCCCATCCCCGACGACTGGTACGCCGTCGGCGCTGCCGCCATCGCCATGGGCTTCCCCGTAATTTCCGACCACGAATCTACCCCCGAAGTTCGCGCCACCGGCGTGACGACGTACGAAGCTCTCGTCCGCCAAACCGACCCCGAAAAACTCGTTGCCACCTGTATCGAGGTGCGCGGTGTGCAGGTCAAAATCGAAAACGTCGACATTCCGGTTTCGTACTCACCAGCCTTCGAGGGCGAACGCGTCCGCAAAGAAGACATGCAGGTGCAGTTCGGTGGGAAATATTCCGGCGGCGTCGAGTTGCTCGAAACCGTTCCTGCAGACGATATCAACGACGGTGAAATTATCGTTAGCGGAAAAGATTTCGACGAAACCGAGGTCGGCGGCGTGCTCGATCTGGGAATTCTCGTGAAAGTCGCCGGGCGAAAAATGAAACAGGACTTCGAGGGAATTTTCGAGCGGCAGATGCACAGGTATCTCAACGAAGCGATGGGGTTCATGCACACCGGCCAGCGGAATATGATCTGGTGCCGCGTCAGCAAAGCCGCCGTCGCCGCCGGGCTTCGATTAAAACACATTGGCACGATCGTCCACGCCAAAATTCACGACGAGTACGGCGGACTTGCCGAGAAAATTTCCGTTACCGTTACGACCGATCCCGACGAGGTCAAAAAGCTCGTCGAAAAAGCCCAGCCCGTCTACAGTGCCCGCGACGACCGCGTTGCTGGGATGACCGACGAATCAGTCGATACGTTTTATTCATGCACGCTCTGCCAGTCGTTTGCCCCGAACCATGTTTGCATGATCACCCCCGAACGCCTGGGTTTGTGCGGTGCGTATAACTGGCTGGACGGGCAGGCGGCGTACGAAATCAACCCCACCGGATTCAATCAGCCGGTAACGAAGGGCAACTGCCTAAACGAGCGCACCGGCGAATGGGAAAACGTAAACAAATTTGTTTACGAGCATTCCAATCGCAGCATCGAGCATTTCAGTGCGTATTCGCTGATGGAAAACCCGATGACGTCGTGCGGTTGCTTCGAGTGCATTTTGGCAATCGTGCCGGAGGCTAACGGCGTGATGATCGTCAACCGCGAGTATCCCGGTGATACGCCGATTGGTATGCCGTTTTCCACATTGGCCGGTAGCGTTGGCGGCGGTGCGCAGACCCCGGGATTCCTTGGCGTCGGGCGATTGTATCTCACGAGCAAAAAATTCATCAGTGCCGAGGGCGGACTGAGTCGGCTGGTGTGGATGCCGAAGGAACTGAAGGAAAGTATGCGTGAGCGGTTGTCGCAGCGTGCAGATGAACTCGGGCTTGACGGGCTTGTCGACAAAATTGCCGACGACAGCACCGCGACGAGCTCCGAGGAGTTGCTGGAATATCTCGCAAAAGTCGAGCATCCGGCACTGGCGATGGAAGCAATGTTCTAATTAAGAAGGGACTAGGGAATAGGGACTGGGCACTAGAGCCTAATTCCTAACCTCTGATCCCTAGTCCCTAATTACAGGAGTTTTTTTAAAAAACTATCAAGCGAGTTAGACGTTTAGCTTTTTAAGAATCATAAATCTTTAAATTTTAATATAGGAGTAAGGAGATGGCACTGACAGGACTGGATATTTTCAAATCTCTTCCGAAGACGAATTGCAAGGAATGCGGCGTGCCGACATGTTTGGCGTTTGCGATGAAAGTCGCCAGCGGTCAGGCTGGGCTGGACGATTGTCCGAAGCTGACCGACGACGCCCGCTCGTCGCTAACCGAAGCCTCCGCACCCGCCCAGCGATTGGTGAAAATCGGCAGCGCCCCGCACTTAATCGAGATCGGGCAGGAAACGGTTCTGTACCGCCACGAAGAACGCTTCCATCATCCCACAGCTGTTGCGCTTACCATCAACGACACCATGAGCGAAGCGGATCTGACGCAGGCGTGCGAAAAATTCAAGGCGCTTTCGTTCCATCGCGTCGGAGAAACGCTTACCTCCGACATGGTCGCCCTGGTCAACGACTCCGGTTCGCCCGACAACATGCAAGCCGCCGCCGAAACCATCTACAACGCACTCGGAGTTCCGATGGTTCTGATGAGCGACTCGCCGAATACGCTCTCAACCGTCGCTATGGGGCCACTGTCTGGTGGTGCCGTGGTGCTGTACTGCACCGGCCCCGCCGAGGTCGTCGATCTTGTCGCCATGGTCAAAGACACCGACGCAAAACTTTGTGTTGACGGTACAATCGAATCCGTCGCCGGGCAGGTCGAGAAGCTAAACGAACTTGGGGTTAAGGATATCCTTATTTCACCGGGTAAGGTGTCGGCGGGCGAGACGTTGGAGTTTCTGACCAAGTCGCGGCGAGGTACGCTTTTGAAAAAATTCCGCCAACTCGGTTGCCCCGTGCTGACGCTCGCGGTCGGAGACGATTCCGTGGCAGCTGCCCTCGATGCCTGTGCGTTTGTGTGCAAGTATTCCGGTATTGTGGTGTCCAACGCGTGGGAGGGGCACTTGCTGGCGCCGATTCTCACGACGCGACAGAACATTTACACCGACCCGCAGAAACCCGTGCAGGTTGAACCCAAAGTTTATGACGTCGGTGACGTGTCGGCTGACAGTCCGCTGCTGGTGACCACGAATTTCTCGCTGAGCTATTACTCCGTCGAGTCGGAAGTCGAAAGTGCCCGCGTACCGTGCCGCATAATCGCGGTCGATACTGAAGGCACGAGTGTTCTTACCGGCTGGGCGTCGGATAAGTTCAATCCCGAAACGATCACACAGGCGATGAAAACCGCGGGGGTCGATCAGTTGGTATCTCATCACAAGGTCGTTATTCCGGGTCACGTTGCGGTAATCGCGGCGCAGCTGGGGGAGGAATCGGGATGGAATGTTCTGGTCGGCCCGAAAGACGCGGGGGGCATAGGAGCGTATTTGAAAAACGACTGGAAGAATGTTTGAAATCAGGCAATAGGCAGTAGGGACCATGTATTAGTAGGGTCGGCCATTGCCGACCAATCCATTGACGGTATGCCTGAAAAGGTCGGCAGTGGCCGACCCTACAAAACTTGGAAATTTTGATGAGTAAAAAGTGCAAAGTACATTTTGTTCCCGACGACATAACCGTCGAAGTGCCGGTGGGGTCTACATTGCTGGCTGCTGCCAACGCAGCTGGGGTTTACGTCAACAGTCTTTGCGGTGGGGACGGTGTCTGCGGGCGATGCCGCGTGATACTTCGCAGCGGAAAAACCACCGGTGAGTCGACGGAGTATTTCACCCACGACGAAATCCGCGCCGGATATATCCTTGCCTGCGAAGCCCGCGCAGAGTCGGACGTCGAAGTTGAAATCCCGCCCGAAACCCGCCAAACCCAAACTGCACCCGAGCACGAAAAACTCAAAAGCGAAGTTCCGCAACTAAAAGACCTTTCCCGGGGTGCGCAGCGGCAGATCAAACTCGCCCCGCTGATGCAGAAACACTACGTGGAGCTCCCGAAACCCACGCTCGAAAATAACGTTTCCGATTTGCAGCGGTTAGAGCAGGAACTCCATAAAGTAGTCCCCGCCGAGGGTTTCCAGATGGGTCTGAAAGTTACGCGGCGATTACCGAAGATTCTTCGCGACGCTGATTGGAAACTCACCGCAATTACCGGGCATCGCGGGCCGTTGACGGAAATCGTTTCTGTCGAATCCGGCGACACCCGCCGCCGCAACATGTGCATAGCAGTCGACATCGGAACGACCACCGTTGTCTGCCATCTCGTCGATCTTCGCGACGGGCAAACGCTCGGGCAGGAGGCGAAGTACAACTCGCAAGCCAACTACGGTGCCGACGTCATCCGGCGAATCATCCACGCCTCAACGCCCGACGGAGAAAAAGCCCTCCGCGAGGCGATTGTCGGTGACATTAACGAGCTGATTCACGGGCTTACGCGGCGGTATCATCTCACACAAAACGACATTTCGTTCATCTCGGCAGCGGGTAACACCACGATGCTGCATCTGCTGCTGGGGTTACCGTCGGAGAACATTCGCAAGGAACCGTACGTCGGCGTGGCGTATCGGTTACCGGCGTTTCGGGCGGCTGAAATGGGGTTGCACATTAATCCGCGTGGGCTTTTGTATTGCCTCCCATGCGTTGCCGGTTTTGTCGGGGCCGACACCGTAAGCGGAATTTACGCTAGCGGAATGTGCACCAGCGACGACGTGCGAATGCTCATCGACATCGGCACTAACGGAGAGATCGTCGTGGGCAACAAAGAATTTCTGGTTTGCGCCAGTGCGTCGGCGGGTCCGGCGTTTGAAGGTGCCGAGTGCAAATGCGGCATGCGAGCCACCGCCGGTGCCATAGACCATATCCGCCTGCACGACGCCGACCACGTGATGAGCTACTCGACCATTGGCTCGTCGCCGCCGTTGGGATTTTCCGGTACCGGATACGTAAACATGATCGCCGAAATGCTCCGCGCCGGTGTCATCGACAAAACCGGACGCATGAATCCCGACGCCTCGAAAACGCAGCTGCGAGAGAGCGAATTCGGCGAGCTGGAATATCTGGTGATACCGGCCGCCCAGACCGGCAACGGAAAAGATATTACCGTTTCGCAGGGTGACGTAAAAAACATTCTCCGCGCCAAGGCTGCCATTTACGCAGCTGCCACCGTTCTGCTACGTTCGCTTGATATGAGCTTCAGCGACCTGACCGAAATCCTCGTGGCCGGTGCGTTTGGAAATTTCCTCAACGTCGACAACGCCGTCTGCATCGGCCTGCTGCCGGATATTTCGCCCGAGCGTCTGCGATTTGTAGGTAACAGTTCGTTGGCGGGTGCGAAGTTGGCGGCGCTGTGTTGCGACTGCTACGACGAAATCTTCAATATCGCCGACCGCACCACCTACTTTGAACTCAGCACGCAACCGGATTTCATGGACGAGTTCGTGTCGGCGAGTTTTTTTCCGCACACGAACACGGAATTATTCCCATCCGTAAATCTTTTTCCGAAAATGCCGAAGATACCGAAAACACAATCCTCGCGAAAGGAATAGTTGATGCCAGGAAAAATGATAGCGATGACTGGAAAGGGCGGGTCGGGTAAAACCACACTCGCCAGTATGCTCATTCGCCAGCTGGTTCGCACAAAGCGAACCCCGGTGCTTGCTATCGATGCCGACCCCAACGCCACGCTCGGGCTGACGCTTGGTGTGGATGTCCCGTCGACGATTGGGGATCTTCGCGACCGCATGGGCGAGGCTGCTTTGGACGTAACAGAGATTCCCAAAGAGCGGTTAATGGATCAGTGGTTGAGCGACATACTTACCGAGGAAGTCGGGTTCGATTTACTTACGATGGGGCATCCCGAAGGGCCGAAGTGTTACTGCTACGTGAATAATCTGCTGCGACGCTATCTGCAGATGCTTCGCGGGAATTATCCGTATGTGGTCGTCGACTGCGAGGCTGGGATGGAGCATCTTTCGCGACTGACGATTGACGATGTCGATACGCTTTTGATCGTCGCCGAGCCTACAGGGGTGGGAATGGCGACGGCGGCGCGGATTTCGAAGATCGTCGACACCCTGCCGCTCAAAGTTAACAACCGCATACTCGCGATCAACAAATCCGCTACCGATGAGCTACCCGACACCAGCAACATTGCCGCCGACAGCGTCATACGAATTCCGTTTGATAGCGACCTCGCCCAGCGATCCGCCCGCGGTGAACCCGTCGACGACATCGCCGGTTGCGAAATGCGAGAAACCATAACCGAACTGCTGGATTTGTGCCTGAGGGCACCTCAAAACGCAAACTCATAACGAGCGAAGGAGATAACGATATGACAACTACTACAGATGTATCAATAGCGATCCCGGACGTTGCCGAAAAATGGGGCGGGGGGATTAACGAAGTTACGATTGGCGCGACGGCCGACAGCGGCGGGTCGCGTGGTAGCACCGTTACGATTGGCGGGAGCAAGGCCGTGCCGTTTATGAGCTTCGAAGGTTCGCTCGGTTGCAAACCTGCTATCGCCGTTGAGGTCTGGGACATTGCTCCCGACGCCTTGCCCCCCCAGCTGTCGGAAGCCTATGGAGATTCGCTGAACTCACCCGGGGCGTGGGCGAAAAAGGCTGTCGAGTTTGGGGCTGAGCTTATCTGCCTGCGACTGATGGGTGCACATCCCGACGTCGCCGACAAATCGCCCGACGACTGCGCCGCCGCCGTGAAAGAAGTCTTACAAGCCGTCGACGTGCCGCTGATTATCTGGGGGTGCGATGTCGACGAGAAGGATAACCAGATTCTTCCCGCGGTTTCGTCGGCTGCCAATGGCGAGAACTGCCTCATCGGTACCGCCAAGGAAAAAAATTACCGCACGCTGGTGGCGGTCTGCCTTGCCGACGGTCACAAATTACTAGCCGAAAGCCCGCTGGACATCAACATCGCAAAACAGGTCAACATCCTCTGCAGCGACGCCGGGTACCCGCTGGAAAATATCGTGGTTTTTCCCACGACCGGTGCGTTGGGATACGGAATCGAATACGTTTACAGCATTCAGGAACGCGGACGGTTGGCGGGGCTGAGCGGCGATAAGCAGCTGTCTCAACCCGTGCTGTGCAATGTGGGGTACGAGGCGTGGCGGGTGAAGGAGGCAAAGGATCCGCCGTTTGATTGCGTGACCGACGAAAATCGCGATCAGTGGGGCGTGATGTGGGAGGCATCGACTGGAGTGGTGCTGCTGCAGTCGGGTGTGGAACTGCTGGTGATGCGGCACCCCAAGGCGATCGAATACATCAACGAGGCTATCAAAAGATTTTTGCCCGATAAATAGAGTTAATTTCGCGGCATCAGAGGAAAGGATTTTGAAAAATGTTCGTAATTGGAGAATGCATTAACGGAACGACTCCTGCTGTTAAGGAAGCGATTCAAAACAAGGACGCCGAGTTCTTTCGCGATCTTACGCGCCGACAAGAAGCCGCCGGTGCCAGCGCCATCGACGTAAACGTAGGCCCAGCTGTCAGCGACCGCAAGGCAGGACTGCTGTGGTTAGTCGAGGTCGTCCGCAGCGTTACCGATTTGCCGCTGTCGATCGACACGGCAAAATGGGACATCATGAAAGAAGTCGTCCCGCAGGTTCCGGGTGAGATTGTAATCAATTCCACGAAGGCAGACCCCGAGCTGGTGAGTGACTACGTGGGGTTGGCTGTCGAGCATAATGCACGGCTGATCGGGCTTACAATCGACGCCGACGGTGTGCCGAGCACGACGGAAAAACGCGTCGAGCTTGGTGCGCAGATTGTGGCGATGGCGATGGAAGGGGGGCTGGACATTGACCGCCTCTACATAGATACGATTATCCTGCCGGTGAATGTTTCGCCAAAAACTCCGCTGGTGTGCCTGTCGGCCATCTCGCAGATACGAATGTTTTCGGATCCGTCCCCGCACATGGTTTTAGGGTTGTCGAACGTTTCGCAGCGATGCAACAATCGCGGGTTGATCAACAGCACTTACCTGGCGATGGCGATGGGGCACGGCCTCGACGCGGCCATCATGGATCCGCTGGATACGGAACTCATGAACACCGTGATTACCGGCGACCTGCTGAAAGAAAAGATGATCTATTGCGATTCGTATCTCGAAGCAGCGAGGGGCAGCTAAGTTGCAACGCGACCCGCGAATTTCAATTCCCCCGTCACAAAACAACTACGCCGACGCGGTGCAGCACGCCGTTGCGCATTTGGGCGCTCAGGGTAGCTCTCAGCTGGAACTGTTGGGGGCCAAACCCAACGGAAATTTGTGGCAGCTGCCCGTCCTGAACGACACGTTTGATGTCGACACAAAAACCGGATGCGTGGGGGCAAGTTCGGGGCAGCCTGTGGGGTTGCCGTGGAGGATACTTACGTTGCATTATCTCGCAGTTCGCGGGAATGTCGAAAAGCAAATCCCGTCGGTAGGGTTTGCGGATATTTCGGCTGGGCGGAGTTATGCGGGGGTTTACAAAGCTCGCGTGATTTCGCGATTGTGTGCAACAGTCGGCCGCACCGCCGAAACCCTGTGCTCCGCCGCTGACAATATTGGTGGGGTTGCGATCGAAGATTCAGACCTCGGATACGACTTTGATATTTTTCCGCAAATCACCCTTCGCCTGCTATGGTACGCCCCGGACGACGAGTTTCCGGCGTCTGCGTCGCTTTTATTGCCGAAAAATATTTTGTCATTTTTCAGCGTGGAGGATACAGTTGTACTTTCGGAATCGTTGATCGCCCGATTGTCGGGTAAAGATTTTTGAGCGAAACTTTCAACTGTGCTCAGTTACAGGATAAATGTATGAAACCTTTATTTATAGCCGGTACCCAGAGAGATGTAGGAAAAACCACACTTTCGGTGGGGTTGTTGCGGGCATTTCAGGATCGTGGCCTACGCGTTGCCTACGCCAAGCCGCTCGGGCAGCGAATCAATACGATTGAAGGGCAGGAATTGCACGACGATGCACTGGTAGTGTCGAAAATTATCGGGCAGGAGAAATCCGAACAAGCTGCGATGGTCATCGGGCTTGGTAAAGGCCGCGTCGAAAAAGAAATCTTCGACATGAAAACTCCGCAGCTCGTCGAAAAAGTGCGGAAGTTATGTGCCCGGTTAGAGCAGGAATATGACGCCGTTATCATTGAAGGAATGGGCCACGTCGCCATGGGGTCTTGCCTCGGACTTTCCTGTGCCGACACCGCCCGCGTCGCCGGTGCCAAGGCGCTGCTGGTTTCACCCGGTGGTATCGGAAGTACGATCGACGAAATTGCGCTGTGCTCGACGTTTATCAAGTCTCGCGGTGTGGAATTTCTCGGTGCCATCATCAACAAGGTGTGGGCAGAAAAATACGACCGGATCGATGCCGCCACCCGCAAGGGCCTGGACAACATTGGAATCACGTCGTTCGGTACGGTTCCGTATGACGAGTCGATGGCGTGTCCGACGATGCGGCAGGTTGTGGAACTGATGGGCGGTGAGCTGGTTGCGGGCAAGGATCATCTGGATAACGTCGTGAAAAATACCATCGTTGCGGCGATGGAGGCACGCCATATGATTCGATACCTCAAGGAGGGCACGCTCATGATAACCCCCGGCGACCGGGCCGACAACGTGCTGGCTGCGATGGGCGCGAATCAGCTTGGGGATGCCTGCTCTCCTACGCTGTCGGGCTTGCTGCTTACGGGCGGTTTTCGCCCGGATGGCGTGTGTATGCGACTGATAAAAGAGTCCAATCTCCCCGTGATTCTCGTTAAAGGTGACACCTACGCCGCCGCCAGCCGCTTCCGTCAAAAAACGTTCAAAATCGAACCGTCCGACGAAGAAAAAATCGCCTCGGCTGTCGAACTCGTCGCCAAATACGTTGACGTCGACACCATCTTAAAAAGTCTTGCTGAATAGCATCTTCCGCGTATCGCACTCATATCTCTAACAGGGGGGGGTAAAATGTCTCTGAATACGTGTTTTTGTAAAATTTTGTGAAGTTTTTCCCTCTATTTCTTGACATCTCGCCTACAGCCTGTATTATCTCCAACCTTAAACTTTAACCTTAACTTGTCAGGAGACAAAAAAATGCCCAGTGTAAATTCATATCACCCGAGTCTGAGTCACAAAGACGCAACCAAAACGATTGCCAAGCTGGGGGTCGATAAGGTCAAGCCCAAAGCTTGGCAGCTATTCCTGTTGGGAATTTTGGCTGGGTTGTACATTGGTTTTGGCGGGCAGCTGTTTATGGTTACCGTAGCTGCCGGAGCTGGTACTATACTGGCAGGGCTTGCTAAGGTTTTTGGTGCGATGCTGTTTAGCGTTGGACTTATTCTGGTCGTCGTTGCCGGAGCAGAACTGTTTACTGGTAACGTTGCAATTATTATCGGTGTCATGGGTGGTATTGTCACCAAACGCCGTATGCTGAAAAACTGGGTTGTCGTTTACATCGGTAACTTTGTGGGATCGGTTATTTTTGCAGTGTTAATGGCCAAATCCGGGTTGTTTGGAGGCACTGATGCTCTCAATGCCCTGGGTGAGCTTGCAAGTAAAATTGCCGCTGCGAAAATCAGCATACCGTTCTGGGAGGCGTTTATCAGGGGCATTTTCTGTAACATGCTTGTTATCCTGGCGATTGTTATGGCGATTATATCGAAGGATGTTATTTCCAAAATCTTCTGCATCGTTTTCCCCATCACCTGCTTTGTAGCCTGCGGGTTCGAGCACTGCGTCGCCAATATGTACCTCATTACGGTTGGTATGCTGGTTGACGGAACACCACTCTGGGAAACTTATCCCATGTTTACCAATCTGATTCCGGTAACACTGGGTAATATCGCTGGTGGGCTGGCGATTTTGCTGATTCACCCTAACAGAATCAGGCAGATCAGCGTCCTGCTGAAAAAGACCCACAACGCTAACGCGAAATAGACGCGCGAGTAACATAAGTAGATTATGCAGCGGGTGCGATTTTGCCCCGCTGCTTTTTTTTGCGCAGATCCACCCGGTCTGATGAAACCGCTATCGCCGTTTGTTGTTATGATGTCTCGTGCGGGTGTAGTCGTCGTTGTCGTATGCCCCGTCGTGGGGTTTGGTTCCATCGACGCGGATAAGTTCGCAGGCGGTGGCTTTTTTTGTGATGGTGTCGACTGTCGTAAGCAGGGCGTACATTCGGGGTGAACCGTCGGCCATATCGAATTTTTGGGGCATTCCGGTCGACATGAATTTCAGCACGCGATCTTTTCGCCGCCCCAGCACGCTGTCGTACGGCCCCGTCATCCCAACGTCCGAAATAAACGCCGTGCCCCCATCCAGCACCTCGCAGTCGGCTGTCGGTACATGCGTATGCGTGCCGAAGACAATCGACGCTCGGGAGTTACAGTACCAACCCATGCCGATTTTTTCGCTTGTGACTTCGGCGTGCATGTCGATGATGCTGATGACATCGCTGGGAATTTGCGCAAGGAAAGTATCCACAGCTTCCCACGGTGAGTTGCTGTTGCCCATATTCACCTGCCCCAGCACGCAGGTCACGGCTACTTGCGCATTGCCGCTTTTCGTTGGCAAAATCGTCGATCCACGCCCAGCTGACGACTTGGGAAGATTCGCCGGGCGTACCAAGCGGTCGGATGAGTCGAGAACCGGAAAGATGTCCGACTTGCGATAGCAGTGATCGCCCAGCGTAACAACATCGACGCCGTAATTGATGATCTTTTCGTAGATCGTTGGGGTTAGCCCGCTGCCACCGGCGGCGTTTTCGGCGTTGCAGACGACGAAATCGATATTTTTTGACTCGATCAGGGGTTTGAGATGCTCGGCGAGCACATTCCGCCCAGCCTTGCCGACAACATCACCAATACACAAAATATTAATAAGCATGTAGTGTTTCACTTTCTAGTGTTTACCCACAACGGGTAACCGAGAGATTATAACACCACGCACGGGGCGAATTCCAGAACAACAAACGCAGCTGTGAGCAAATAATTCCCACAAATTCTCACTTGGCGTTGCAATATGGAAATCCGATGGTATAGAATACCCATAGTGGTTCCTGAAAATAGTTGTAGCTACTGCGGTGCGGATATTGTCCGGTTTCGCGGTATTCACGGAGAATTAATGATGATTCAATGCAGCGAGTGCGAGTTTTTTAAACGTGGTGAAAACGGCGAGGTCGGGTTTGGTTGTGATCCGTTCAGCAATGTCAAGGAACCCGAGTGCCTGGTCAAATGGCAGCTGATTAAAATCAATCAGATGGTCGCGGGGTATCAGGCGACTATGAAGTACAACGAGAAAATGGCTCCGCTTCAGGAAAAGGTATTCAACATGATGGAGCGAGAAATCGACGCTATAGACGAGACCGAAAAATGGAAAAGCGACGACGACGATGATGAATTTGATATTCTGGAAGATTCTGGTGGCGACGATGACGATGGGGATGGCGATGGGGAATATGAGGACTGGCGAACCTCGCTGTAATTGCAGCCAATCGATCCCGTAGGTTCTGCACAAATGCTCGAAATTCACCGAGCGACAGCCCAAATGCGTGTGTTTCGAGAATAACCCTCGGGAAATGCAGGTGTTGTGAGTATTTTTAAAAAGATTCCAAAAGATAAAAAATATCTTTTTTTTGCGTCCGATATGATAGGACAAGGGTTTCAAATATGAAGCAGATTTGGTGATGCGTACAGCTAAATCTGCTTTTGTTGACCATATGATACCGTATAATGTACGGCCCTGAGTGCCGTGATGGTTACTGTTTGTTTTTGAGTTTTTGCGAGATTCATATTTCGGTAGAACCGAGTTTGGAGTATCGAGTGAAGTTTTGTTTTGGATTGAATGCCTGTGGTATGAAGCGGGTTGCGGGTAAGGCCCGCATGAGCGTACTGCTTTTGGGACTGATTGCCGGGTTATGCACCATGCTGTTTGTCGGTTCGGCTTTGCAGGGTGATCCACCTACTACTCAACCAGCGATAACCACCGAACCTGCGTCTACGGTTTTAAGTGACGAGCAAAAAGCCGCCGACCTCTGTGATGCCGGGCTAAACGACGCCATTGCAGGGCGATTCACCGAAGCGATTCAAAAACTGAACAAGGCGCAAAAGCTCGACCCGGAGAATATGATTTCCGCTCATGCGTTAGGGCTTCTGAAGTCTTACACCGGGCGACAGGCGGAAATGCAGGCAGAACGCAAGGATGAGTACCAGTATGAAGTTAACCGGGTGAGTTATGCGTTTTTGGCCCAGGATTATGCAGAGGCCCTCAAGGCGCAGCCGTACTACAAAGAGTTTTCGATCCAGGTTCGCAAGAATCTCCAGCAATTCTACAAGGCCATTGGCACAGCCCGAGGTTTCGAAGAAAGCACTTCAGTTACCGCCGCTGAAATGAAACACACCAGCATCAAAGAAATCGATAAATGCGTGGCGGCTTTAAAAGCGGGTGTCGAGTTGCTGAAAGATAACAAAAGCGATTTCGCCGACGAATTCCGCCGCGAAGCCAAAATTCTCGACAAGTACTTCAAAGACTATCGCAGCATTTGGTCGCAGGTTGATCCCAAAACGACAAGAACTCGCTGGGAAGGTGCATGGAAACTTCGCAAAATCGAAAACGACCTGCTGGATAAGCTCGCCGACGTGGAAACGCTGGCAGCCCGCAAACCCTGGAAAATCGCGATCTATCATGGGCGGTTGGCAAAGGAAATTGCACCAGAGGGTATCGACGTCGGGAAGCAAAAATGGTACCAGAAACTTCTTGCCGATGCGGAAACGCGTGGCAAAACAGCCATCGAAAACGCAAAGTGGTACGATGCACTCAGTGCCTACTACTCGCTGACGGAACTCGAGCCCGACAACAAAAATTTCGATGACCAGTACACCAAAGTCCGCCGCCACGTACGCGTTTTGCAACTATACGGAAACGGCGATGACACGGACACCGATGAGGACGCCGATGTTTTAAGCGCCGACGAGCTTCAAGAGGATATCGTCGAGAAAAAGGACGATTCACCCTGGAAGGAGATCGTCCGCGGGGTCGACTCGAAAATGGTAACGTCGGCCATTAGAAAACTGGGTAGCAGCTACGTCAAGTCGGTGGACTACCGTAAACTTATCCGCGGTGCGCTGAACAGTATCGAGGTGCTGGCCAATACACCGCAGGCTGAAAAATCGTTCCCTGGATTGAAAGACGAGAAAAAACGCAAAGCCTTCCTCGCAGCCATCGCTCATGAGCTGCAGCAGATGAAAAAGCCCGACAGAATCGACCATCGGCATTTGCAGATGGCGCTTGAAGCGGTGAACTTAAGCTCTGAGTCGACGGTGGAAATTCCTCTGAGCGTAATCGCCGTTGAATTTGCTGACGGTTTTCTTGGCGAGCTTGATCAGTTCAGCAGCATGATCTGGCCGTACGATGTGACTAAATTTTATAAGTCCACCATGGGCGAGTTTACCGGTATTGGCGTCCAGATCAGCAAAGGCCGTGACAAATATCTCAAGGTTGTCTCCCCGCTGCTTGGGACCCCGGCCTATAAGGCTGGTATGAAGGCCGGCGACGTTATCCTGAAAGTCCGCGACACCGAAGGTAACGACGTCGACACCCGTGAGCACAGTATCGACGCGCTCGTTAGGCTCATAATGGGCCCGCCAAACACGTTTGCGTATCTCACCATCAAACGCCGCGGAATTTCCGAGCCCTTCGTGCTGGAAGTCAAACGCAAAAAAGTGCTGATTCGCACAGTTAACGGCTGGGAGCGTGGCGAGGATGGCCAGTGGGCGTATATACTCGACGACGCCCACAAAATCGGCTATATCCGAATCAAGCAGTTTTCGGACATCACGCATAAAACCCTGAAGCAGGCATTGAAGCAAATGAAAGCCCAGGGCGTTATGTCGCTCGTGCTGGATTTGCGGTCGAATCCCGGTGGGTTGCTGCGAAGTGCCGCCGACGTTGCCGACGAATTTACGAAGCAGAAACGTCGCATCGTTTCAACGCGAGGCCGGCAGACGGCGAGAAGACCAATCAAGTCGCGCCGCCGCGGTTCTTACACCGAAGGTGACGGCGACCTCGTCGTACTGATCGACCAGAACTCCGCCAGCGCCGCCGAAATTCTCTCCGGTGCCCTGAAAGACTGGAATCGCGGATTGATCATCGGGCAACGATCGTTCGGTAAGGGTAGCGTGCAAAACGTTATTCCCGTGCGGAATGAAGCTGCGTTTTTGAAGCTCACGACGTCGTACTACTACCTCCCCAACGGAAATTGCCTCCACCGCGAAAAAAACGCCAAAGACTGGGGCGTCAATCCCCATATTTCGGTGTTTATGACGCCGAAACAATCACGAAGATGGATGTTGATTCGCGGGCGAACCGAATTGCTGCAGGAAGTTGTTCCCGACCTCTACGCCGCCGATCTGAAAAAGCAATACAACGCCGACCTTCAGCTCAACACTGCGGTACTCGTGCTGGAGCTTATGAAACTTCGCGACGAAGCAGAAACCGCGAAGAAAAAATGGGTCGCGAAAAAAAGCTAGGCCGTTAAGTTCGCCAAGTCGAAATTTCTCATAGCCTGGGATTATCTGTCATTGCGAGGAGCGTAGCGACGCGGCAATCTAAACGGCGGTGGTAAATAACTCCCCGCGGAGTGGGCGATGTGACCGTAGCCGATTATTGCTTCCGCTGCGAGTGGCGAGATTGCTTCGCTACGCTCGCAATGACACGCGGGAACAGCCAGTCCCATTATTCGCTGATGATTTTTTCGGTCGTCTATTACTTTTTGGCGTCGGAATCTTTGGTGGTATTGTCGGGGGAATCCGTTTCATCCGAGGCGTTGTCGTCCGGTTTCGATATGGCGTTTAGTGTTTGATCGTCCGGTGTGATTTTGGTTACGGTTTTTGCGTTAACCACCGACGTTCTCGCCATCATATCGCCCAGTCGCTGATTGTATCGCGTCAGGATCGGGAATATCAGCATGATGACACCAAGTATCCCATAGAATGCCTGCGGTGCCGGTGAGAGCATAGAAAGCTCTATAAATTTTGTAACATTCCGCAATACGACTTCGCGAAACTTGGGTGCTTTTCCTTCGTCAGCAAGCACCCGCAGCCCTACGATACGTTTCCCAACCGTCCAGCCTAATCGCCACTCCATGATTACGCAGTAGATGATGTATGCAGTTGTGGCAGCCATGCTGGCATATAATTGCCTGTCAGAGTATAAAATGTCGGGAAATTTTGCCTTTGACGCTATAGACTTTGGGTCGTTAATAATATTGCGTAGCAACTCAAATATTTCTTGGTGTACGGAAAAAATAAACCATGAGGCGACAACAAATGGTAAAGAATCGATCAAAAATGCGACCACTCTCAGCAGTAGATTCCCGGGTTTTACACCTTCGGGTAGCAGGAAGGGTTTGGGAGCCGTTCGAGGCCGAGGCCAGAGGATGGCGATACCAATGACGATCATGATCCCCCAGAGGTAGTACTGCGATATTTCCTCGAGTCTTTCCATATCAGGCAGGGCGGCGAGGCTGTCGGCGAGATTTTCCTGCTGCAGCACTTTTCCCTGCAAATTCGATTCCGCCAGAATTTCGCCCTCGCCGGTTTTCCACAACATTGCGAGGTTCTCGCCACTTTGCGCAAATTTCGGCAGATCGGTGTTGGCCCACGTCAAATTCTTACCGTCCTGCTGTATGGGCGATGGGGCCGGTATTGTATTTTGTTTCGTATCGTAGGAATGCACTCCCAGCTGCAAAACCTGCTTCGCCGGATCAGCCCCGGGTTCGTTTGCAGTAGGCCCGGCCGTCAGCAGAAGCAGTTTGTCGTTTATCCCAATTATTCCGCAGAATTTTCCGCTTGGGGGATAGGTCGGTAACGGCTTGCCGGTGGGTTTTGGGGTTACCTCGACCCACGTCGTAAGATTTTCCAGCCGCGAGAGTTTGATGTTCTGCTTTTCGCCGTTTTTGCTTTGCCAAACATCAAGACGGAAGACCGACGCCCCGGCCTGAGCGAGATGTATCTTCGGTGGATTTAGCAGGTGCTCGCTGGGGATCGGCTGAATCGAGACCAGCTGCCATTGCGTCCCAAAATTTCGATACAAGGCATATTGCGGGACAGAAGGGGCAGTTAGTTTTGTTGCCGCCGCCGTTGCAATTGCCGGCGTCTTGGGAACCACCGCGGATGCCTCGACAGGTTTATCCGTCTGAACCAGCATAAGCACGCCCGCACCCTTGCCACCAGCAAAGTCGGCTGTCTCGCAAGTCGCCAGAATTTTGCCGGGAGCGTTTTGACCTTGATTGGGCCCAGCAGATTCGACCTCGAAAATCTGATAGACACCACTGCTGTAGATCAGGTGCAGTTTGTCACCGGCAGCCTGCATCAGCAGCGGTTGGCCTTGGATCGATTGGGCGGCCGAGGAAAATTTATCACCGACCTTGCGTGCGTAAATGTCGAAACTGGCTTTTTTATCTCCTTCTGCCGGATTCGTTTTGGTTATCCAGAGCAGCGTCTTGCTTCCGCTGATAAGCTCGGAAGATTGCGATGCCCGGACATATCCTGCAAAAAGGGTAAGGGTTAACAAAACTGCTGCGATTGTTGTATATTTTTTATTCACTGTCAGTTGATCCATTTTTTGGTTGGCCCCGACCCATTAGATGAGCGTCGAGGCATTTGATTTTCGTGATGTTGTTATTTTTCAGATGATAGCGAAGGCTGTACGCCAGCGGGATATCTTCGGAGTCAATTTTCGTATCCGTCGTTGTCATTTTGTAGAGTTTCAGGTCAAGCTCGGCGCCGTCCTTTTCGCCGTCTTTCCATTTCAGTCGTATATCCGTGGGCATTACCGGGAGCAGCTTGCGAATTTCCGGGTCGTTGTCGGAATCGTTGCCGGTTGCGATCGGCTGATAGTTGCTGAGCTTCGCCGTCAGTACCACAACACCTCGATTGTCCAGCAGTTCCACCTTAAATGGACGCGGTGGCTGCGTTACCGACCATGTGCAATGGATTCTTCGCGTGAAAAGCAGCTTACCGGAAACCGGCTGACGTTCAACATAGGTCAGCACGTAGGCAGGGGGGGCAAGGCTTATCGTTTGCCCGACAAACGGCACCTGCGAAAAAACGCTCGGCAGTTCGCAGACCGTCAGCACGCTTAGCAGTTGCACGGGATTGATGCGGATATTCTCGAGGCCCTCCGCCCCGGCCAACGCCAAATGCCCCCAAACACAGCTGGGATTGTCGTCAACCTTCATCCACATGTAGTAGGCGCTTTCGCGGGTGGAAATTCCGACTCGCCCGAGTTCCTCGCCGCTTTTTTTGAAGATCAACGCAAAATCATGCACGCCGGTAACACCGGGGGTTTTGTTCAACATCAAGATACCATCGGCCCCGAGGGGAAACCCGCCGGGCTTTTCGCGAAACGTGATATCCGCCCTCGCCCAGAGCTGGGGAATTTTGGCGGCGTTGCGATTATGCTCAGCTACGATTTTGTCGACTGAAACCAGCGTATCCAGCGAGGGATGACTCGGAGGGCATCCGATCAGCATCAGCGACCCCAGCAGCAACACCAGCAGTAACCCTGTTCGCAGCTGTGCGTTCGATATGTTAGATGCCTTTGGTACTTTTGAAAAAATCATTCGAAATCGCCCTCCATAATTTCGCCCAGTGATGCACTGACTTCGGATATCTGCTCTTCGTCGAGTTTCGGATCGATAACCTTATAAAATCGTTCCGTTCCGCGCAGCCGCATCTTCCAAATATCGACACCATCTTCCGTCGTCATTCCTTCGTAGTTCAGCAGGCGTTTCCGCATGAGAATCAACGTCAGCACATAGCGAAATTTCAGCTTGCTGAGGTCTTCATGCCCTTCGAGTCGCTCGAAAAAATTCACCAGTAACGCGTTGTCGATCAGAAGTTTTTTCTTTTCTTCGGGATGCGGAATATGCGTCCGCCAGACTCCCAGGACATTCGGGTCGTCCTGCGGATTTTCAAATTTTTCAGCCGTACTCTCCGCCGGTGCGTTGTCTTGAGGACTTTTGTTTACGGTCTCGGTTGACGTGTCTTCTGCCGTATCAACCGCCTCATCGCCCTGTGCATCAGCGATGGGTTCGGCAGGTTCACAGTCACCACCCGCCCAGCACCCCAGGTGAAAGTCCTGACGCTGGAGTTCTTCTGCCCCTGCACGAACGAGCGCAAAAATCTCCTCGCCCGGTTCGAGGGGTTGCTCGCATTTGCTGCAAACACCTTGCGTTTTTGCTATTTTGAAATCTTTAGCCATTAGTCCAAGTGTTCCTTGACTGCTTCTTCGATTTCAAGTGCCAGCCCCGCCGCCGCGAGGCGGTCCTTCGTGCTGCCCTCGCGAATTTCATTTGCCACAGCTTTGTCCGAAAGGCTGCGTGCGTTGATGCGAACGTTCATGTCGCACAAAACCGTAGTCCCCGACGCCAGTGCTGCCCCGGCGACCAGATCGCTGACGAGAAATCGATTAGAGCAGGTCGTCAGGGTTTTGATGTCCTGCATGACGGCGAGGCAGAGTTTTGCCATTTCGCGGGGCACGTTTATCGCAGCTGCCAACGCCAATTCCAGAGCGGCGTCTTTTTCTGCACCGTCAGGCAATTGGGTAGCTTCACCGTACATCGAATACGCGGTGATGTCGTCGGCGACGAGGTCGAGAAACATTCCGCGTGCTTTTTCGAGGCGGGAAGAAATGCTGGCGTGCAGTTCGGCAAATTCGGCGTACTTTTTCTTACCGATAGTAAAGTTAAGCGCCATTTCCCCAAGGCCCGTGGCCAATGCACCCACCAAACCAGCTACGCTCCCACCGCCAGGTGTTGGCTGCTTTGCCGCCGTGGCAGCAGTGAATTCCGTAACTGACAATTTCAACATCTGTTTGCTATCAACCATCAAACTCGCTCCTGTTAATTGAGTTGCATCTTAAAGCGTTGAAAATACACAGAAACTCCCCGACAAGCCAGCAAAAAGTCGACGTTGCCCCAAGTGCAGTTCATCCTAAAAAACGAAATTAAATTGCAGTTTGGCAGGGAAAAAGTTACAAACCCTGTTGGAATTTTGTTTAACAAGGCTAATTGCACGGAAAAGATAGATATGGAAGTTCGCCCCCACATTTTGTCAAAAATTTCGATGGATACTTTCACGCTGCTGGGATACAGCGTCGGGGGCGAGGAGTCTGTGGTTGTTGCCCCGGAGTTGGATGTTTGTTTCGATATCGGGCGATGCCCGCATGCGGCGCTGACGGCGAACAATGTTTTGCTGACGCACGGGCATACCGATCACAGCGTCGGGCTGGTGTACTATTTCGCGCAACGCGATTTTCAGGGTATCGAGGGCGGAAAAGCAATCGTGCCGAAGCGGTTAGTCGATCCGCTGGAAAATCTGATTCGTGCGTGGGGGCGTGTGGACGGGCAGATACCCCCGTATCATCTGATTCCGGTTACCGACGGTGACGACTACGAAATTCGTCGCGGACTAATCGCACGCTGTTTCGCCACGAAGCATGTCCCCGGAAGCCTCGGGTTTTCGGTTATCGATGTCCGCCACAAACTTAAATCGGAGTTCACCGAACTGACCGGCCCCGAGCTTGTCGAGCAGAAGAAAAAGGGCGTGGAAATCACAAACCGCATCGAAGTACCGCTGGTTGCGTATCTGGGCGATACTGCTGCGGATAATTACTCCGACTTGCCCTGCGTTCGCGATGCCAAGGCGTTGCTGGTTGAGTGTACGTTTTACGAGAAGGATCATCTCGACCGTGCCAGGGCGGGGCGGCATGTGCATATCAAGGATTTGCCCAAAATTCTCGAGGGCATGAACAACGAGCGGATTATCATCACGCACGTTACGCGGCGGACGCATATCGGGGCAGCTGCCAAGATGGTTCGCAAAATTCTGCCCGCCGAATTGCAGGAAAAAACCTGCTTCCTCATGAGCCGCGAATTTGCCCCCAAAAACGACGAGTGATTCTAGAAGCTATCCCCAAACATGGACTCAGCCGAAATCGAGCGTTTTTTCGAGACGCAAGGAAGAAAAACGGTTGCATATTTGTAGATATTCTAGCGTTTTTCTGACGCAGCAGCTCGGAAAACAAGCCGATTGTAGGCCAGTCAAGGTTTTGGGATAGCTTCTAATTACGCCAGCCCCTCGATGATCGCTTTGCAAAAGGCAGGGAGGTCGTCGGGTTGGCGGGCGGTGATGAGCTTCCCGTCGACGACGCATTGTTCGTCAACCCATGTTGCTCCGGCGTTGATTATGTCGTGCTTGATGGCGACGAAACTTGTGGCACGTTTTCCGCGTAGGGCGTCGGTGCAGCAGAGCATCCAGCCACCGTGGCAGATGGCGGCGAGTACGATGTCGGCTGAGACGCATTGCTGCATGAAGCGAATCATTCGCTCGTCGCGCCGCATAAAGTCGGGACACCATCCACCGGGGATGACAACGGCGTCGAAATCTTCTCCGCTGACGGTGTCGACGGAGTTTGTTGAAACGCACGGGTAACCCAATTTGGACATGTAGGTTTTACCGGCCTGCGGTGCGATGAATTCCACATGCCCCCCGGCCTCAAGAAAACGATAGTACGGGTACCAGACTTCCAACTCCTGATATTGCTCGTCCAACATGATTGCGATTTTCTTACCGGTGATATCCATCAGGTTCTCCCAAGTTTTGCGGAACCGCCGGCGGCGGCAAAATTACCGTACGTGTACCTTCTGCCTTTACCGCCACCCCGGTTGCCTAAAAAATGGAGCCGAAGAGGTTCGAACTCTCGACCTTCGCATTGCGAACGCGACGCTCTCCCAGCTGAGCTACGGCCCCAGAATACTCATTTAATTGTAACGCGAAACAATCGTCGCGATGTTGCTGTCCGAGAAGTATAGCGAAAACTTTCCGCATGAAAAGTGTTAATCGCCTCAGCTGTAAAAATACTCGCGGTTACTTCTCGTCGTGGAGTTCCGTAAGTGCCTCCAACGCCGAGATCGGATCCTCAATCGAAGACCCACCAGATTTGTCCGTCGGGATGAGTTCTTCGTTGCCCTCGATGACGGGGCTGGAGGCGAAGGCCTCGCTGGCGGTGATGTCGGCGGGTTGTCCGTCGATTTGAACCGTCAATACGATCGGGCCGATTGTGATGCGGTCACCGGCGTGAAGCTCCGACTCGCTGACCTGGATGTTGTTGACAAACGTGCCGTTCGAGGAACCATTGTCGACGATTTTCAGGGCGTTGGAGTCTTTAACAATGTTGCAATGCTCGCGAGAACAGCTTTCGACGGGAATTCGGATATCGCAGCTGTTACCTCTACCGACGGTCATGACCGCTTTTTTCATCTCGATAGTTTTTTTGTGCCCGTTTGCGTTGAAAAATACCAGATTCACTTCCATAAGATAATTCCTGTATGTTCAGTTTTTGTGACAGTTTTTCAAGGACCCATGCTCCGCAACGAACGCAAAAAACTTTGCGTTGCGACCTGTCGGCCGAATTATCAGACGCAAAGAGTTGATTCTGCGGGGCGTTAACGCTATGTATTCTAATATGCTAGAACATTTCTGCAAGCAAAATCATTCGCAAGTTTCCCGCAGCGTCGGAGCGTTATACGTTCACGTGCCGTTTTGCGTGCGCAAATGTCGATATTGCGATTTTTATTCGCAGACCGACGGCCAGGCTGCAAAGCAGCGATACGTGGCCGCTGCCATCGGCGAGCTGAAACTTAAAGGCGACGTTCTGGCAGCCCCGGCGGCGAGCATTTTTGTCGGTGGGGGGACCCCGACATCACTGGAACCTGATCTGCTGGACGAACTTTTGGCCCAGCTGCACCGCTACGCCGATGGAGAGACAGAGTTTACCGTCGAGGCCAACCCCGGAACAATCGACACCGCGACCGCCGACGTGCTGGTGCGAAATGGGGTTAATCGTGTTTCGCTGGGCGTGCAGAGTTTTGATGCGAAGTTGCTGGATGTGCTGGGGCGGATTCATACTCCGCAGCAAACGCACGAGGCGTTGCGGATTTTGCGTGGCGCGGGGGTTGGCAATATTTCGCTCGATCTGATTTACGGCATCCCGGGGCAGAGCCTGGAGATGTGGTCGCGTGACCTCGACGAAGCCCTCGCAGCCGACACCGAACATCTCAGTGCCTACGCCCTGAGTTTCGAGGAAAACACCCCGCTGTGGGATGATCTCGAGGCCGACCGTGTCTCGCCCGTAAATGACGAGCTTCAGCGGGCGATGTACTATCATCTGATCGAGACCACCGCCAGCAGGGGGCTTGAGCAGTATGAGATTTCCAATTTCGCAAGGGCGGGGAGACGGTGCAAGCATAATATCACGTACTGGTTAAACAAGGGATATCTCGGGGTCGGCCCGGCCGCGGCTAGCTACATAGGCGGGCGGCGCAGCGTCAATGCCCCCGACTTGCAGGATTATCTCGAGCGAATCGAAGCAGGAACGCCGCCGCAAGCCGAGTGCGAGCAATTGGTCGGCCGATCTGAAATGGGCGAAACCCTGATGCTGCAGCTGCGTTTAACTGAAGGTGTAAAGATTGCTTCGTTCACCAAGCGTTTTGCGGTTAGTCCCACGGAGGCCTTCCCGCGAAGCATCGGCCGATATTTGCAGTCGGGAGCGTTGGTGGAAACAAAAACGCATATTCGTTTGAGCAGGGAGCATTTTTTTACCGCTGATACGGTATTGGCGGATATATTGGCGGAAGTCTGATTTATTGTAACCATTTACGCAAAAATTTAGACAGGATCACAGGATAGAATATAGGCCTAAAAAATCCTGTTAATCAGGATTAATTTTCATAGCAACTTGTATTCGTTGCGATGGTGTTTGCAATTAAGAGAGCTTATATTCTGCTTTTCTTTTTAATAATTCGTGGCTAATCCTGTAATCCTGTCAAAAGAGGACTTTTTAATAAAAATTGGATTTACAAGATAAAAAGCGGGAACGGTTACAATCTGTTGAGCCGCCGCCGAAAAAAAATACTGATTATGGCTAAAAGAACCGATACAAAACTAGAGCATCTCAATTTTTCAATGCTCTAGAAGTCGTTACAAAACCTTAGACTTGACTTATCTTCATGGGAGATTAATATGCAAAAAATGCAAAAAATGCGGAAATTACAATTCATTCTGGCGGTGTCTGTTCTTTGTGGCGGGGTTTTATTTTTACCTGAGGCTTTCGGGCAAAAGAAAGCGGCCCCAAAAAAGGCAGCAAAGGTAGAGAAGGCAGAAAACGTTCCCAAGGATGTGTTCAAAGAGATCAAAGCTCAATTTCCGCCCCGAAACATGGATCCTGTCGCACAAAAGCGAATTCTACCTGCAAGGATGCAAAAAGTTCTGGAGCTGGGGAAGGATGCGGAAACGAAATATCCCAAGGCAGAGAATCTGTATCAGGTTCAGACGATTATGCTGCACGCGGCTGGGTATCTTGCGAGGCAAAAGAATGGCAAAGTAACCGAAAAGCAATATCAGGAAATTGCCGATAAAATTCTTACCTCAAATGCGCCCGTTGAAGATAAAGTGAATACCGAGTTTATTGTTTTGTCCCGTGAGGTGCTTGCGAACAAAATGCCTGAGCAGCAGATGGGTAAAAAGCTCGAGGGACTGGTCAAAAAGTACGAAAAAACTCCAGTAGCTCCCAAGGTGCTCATCAACGCCGTGGTTCTTTCATATCAGACAAAAAATCAAGAATTGGCCGACAAATATCTGGATATCCTTAAGAAAAAATACCCCGACAATCCGGATACGAAAGAATTAATTGCGGCGATTGATCGTATGCCCAAAGCCGGTGGTAAAACAAGTGGGAAAATCTTTGAGGCCAAACTCAAGACCTTAGACGGAAAAACGATTACTATGCCGAAAGATACTAAGGGCAAAATAGTCGTGGTCGATTTCTGGGCCTCCTGGTGTGGGCCTTGCCGCAGGTTAATTCCCCATCTAATAAAGTTTCACGACAAGTACGCCAAAAATGCGGATGTCATGATTATCGGGATCAGCCTCGATAAGGATGAAGCGGCTATGAAAAAATATATTAAGGACGCCAAAATTCCATGGGCAATCACCTATACGGGTAAGGGCTGGGGCGATCCGACAGTTAAAAAGTATGGGATTGACGGCATTCCGTCGGTGTGGATTATCGGGAAAGATGGAAAAGTTGTCTCGACTGATGCTGCGGGCAACGAAGATAAAATTGTTGCCAAGTTACTCGCGGAAAAACCTACGACCCCACCGGATAAAGCCGGTAAACCAGGCAAGTCCGCGTCTGCAAAAACTCCGAATAAACCAGCAGCCGATAAGGATAAATAGGCCTGCTCGAATTTGGAAAGGTGACCCTAATGCGAATGCAAAAAATCTTGACGTTGTCGTTGATGCTGCTTCTTGTCGCTGTGATTTGCGCTGCGGGTGGGTGTAAAAAACAATCGAAGTATGCCGGGCAGGATTTTTCCGCTGATTTGACGACCCTTGATGGTAAAACGTTTAGCATTCCGCAAGATACTAAGGGCAAGGTCGTGGTCGTTGACTTTTGGGCCGCATGGTGCCCGCCTTGCCGCAAGCTGGTTCCTCATATGAAGCAGATTCACGAAAAATATAAGGACAAGGACGTCGTTATTGTCGGAATCAGCCTTGATGCCGACAAGGCGAAGCTACAAAAATTTATCGCCGACGAAAAAATGAACTGGGTGCAAACCTGCTCCTGGAAAAAATGGGAAGATCCGACTGTCCAAAAGTATGGGATTGATGGAATTCCCGCGGTGTGGGTTATCGGCAAGGACGGAAAAGTTGTTTCCACCGACGCTGCCGACGCCACCAGTGAAATTATAGACAAGGCCCTGAAACAATAAAGCCCGGCGATTGAGACGGGAAATAGATTTCGGCCGAAAGGATTTGTGAGAATGAAATTTTTTGTATTGCCTTTGATTATGATGCTCGCATTATCGGTCATGTTCGCTGGATGCGGCGACATGAAAAACAGCGGTAAGAAGTCCGAGAAAAAAACCGCAGCGAAGGCTGACGGCAAAACCGGTAATGAAATTGATGAACTACGATTTGCCAACCGCCAGCTGAAAAAGGAAAACGAAACTCTCAGAATCGCCAACACAGACATGCAGGATCGTCTGACGAATCTGGAAAAACGAGATGAGCAGCTTACACAAAAGATAAGTAAGCTCCGGATTGACCTGAAGCAGCGAAAACTGCTCACTGACGGGCTGCTGGCAGATAAAAAGCAACTACAGAAAACCAACAAGGATCTTACCGCCCAGATCGAGAGACTTCAGAGAAATCCCGGTGTGAGTAAAAAGCCCCCAGCCCCCACAGCAGCAGCGAATTCGACAAAATCGCAATAATTCGGCGAAATCAGCAACAAAGGGCGTTCTACGCAAAAAACCACCGCGTGATTTATCTGCTTGGATACGCTTGAACCCCTCGCCTCGGTTGGACAGTTGGTCAGTGCGAGACAGCACCCTTGGCAAGTCTACTACCCCGTGATGATGTCATCGATTTCGGATTTTTCCACCATTTGCTGCGACAGCATCTCTTTTCCGAGATTATCACCGGGGAGCTTCGATTCATGCGACGATCCAGCGTCAGCGTTATCGATGATCATTGCGAGTTTTCGCACGTGTTTCGCTGCGATTTCAGCTAAAACGTCGTCGTCAGACACAAATCCCGAGATGATAGGGCTTATTTCTGCCATGAAAAATCCTTTGAACCAATCTAAAAGCTTTTTAATTAACGTCCTGTGGACGAACGTTATCGCCCCTTCCTCAACGCGGGGGCAATAAATACAAATTCCTATACAATTGAAATATTATACCAGAAAACCCGCTGAAAAAGGGGGGAATTTTTGTCCACATTCCCCGTGGTAGCTAAATGCAGCAAAAAATCCAGAAAACCGCAGCTACCCAAATAATTCCTACAACTAAAGCAATTGTGCAATCCAAGACCCAGTGCATAAAAACCCCAATCCGGTCACTACCCTTCGACCCTTACGCTTTATAGTAGGGCAGCGGCGGGGCGAAATCCAGCCCCAATAAGGAAAAATTTTCGCTCCCCATCCCCACCTTCCTGCCAGAAAAGCAGCCCGGGGGACAAATTGAGCGGATTAGGCAGATTTTCAAACGTTTTTTTAATAACGACTATTCAACTAAGTGACTATATCCCAGGCAGTTACGCGTTATGGCACTGCGATTGCAACAAGGTTTGACCGGTTGGGTTCTGCCCTCTGCCACCGCAGAGCGAGCTTTGCCCGATACTGATATTAAAAAATATTGAAAAATGCTGAAAATGGGTATTTGAGATGGTTTTAGTGGCAGATTCTGACAATCAGAGCAGCGATCCCTTTGAGCTGGTAGTTGCTGGCGAGGCAGAGGATTGGCTGCCCACGCTGGGGCGCGTAGTTGCCCAGCGATGGTTGCACGCCCGCAGGGTCGGCAGTGGCAGGGAGCTACTCGAAGTTGTCGATCGCGGTGAGATTGACGCTGCCGTCATCGACGACGCTTGCCCATGGGATACCGATGTGCTGGATTTGCTGCGAGTGGTTCGCCAGATGAACGATTCGCTTCCGGTTGTGGTGGTGACCAAGCATACGGATCGCCGTTGGCTGGAAAAGGCACTTGGGCTGGACGTTTTCAGCGTGGTCGTAAAACCGCTGGAGTTTGAACCTTTTGTCCGCCAGATATACGGAATTATGGTTCGCTTAAACGAAGAATTGCGGCGGGGGATGTGAGTCGGCGACATAGACGCTAACCAACGAATTTGATAACGAAAAATACCTCCCGCACGGTGCGGTGGGTTGATATAGTTTTTTATATAGGAAAAAACCACAGCAGCTGCACAGGGCAGCTGGGTGAATGAAACGAAAAGGAGCTACACAAAATGGCAAAGCAAGCCAAAAAGGCAACGAAGAAAATCAAAGTCAAGCCCCTCGGAGAAAAAGTACTAATCAAACGTCTCGAGGCAGATACCATGACCAAGGGCGGAATCGTACTTCCTGACGCCGCCAAGGAAAAACCCATGCAGGGTACGGTTCTGGCAATCGGCGACGGGAAACTCATAGATGACGGAACTCGCAGCAAGCTGCAGGTGAAAGTCGGCGAGAAGGTTCTTTTTTCCAGCTATGCCGGCACCGACATCAAAATCGACGGTGAAGAACTCATGCTCATGGACGAGTCCGACATCCTCGCGATCATCGACTAGTCACAACTACAATTTTACGTTTTACAAATTTTACAGTTTTTACGGTTTTTACGGAAGCTACGTAAGCTACGGAAACAGGAGATAAAAAATGGCAAAGAAGAATATTACATTTGATACCGAGGCCCGCGAAGCGATTCGTCGTGGTGTACAGCAGCTCACCAAAGCGGTAAAAGTTACGCTTGGCCCGACCGGCCGCGTTGTTGTGTTAGAAAAAAGTTTTGGCGCACCTACCGTCACGAAAGACGGTGTCAGCGTCGCGAAGGAAATCGAACTCGAAGACGCAAACGAAAACATGGGCGCCCAGATGGTCAAGGAAGTCGCATCGAAAACTTCCGACGTTGCTGGTGACGGAACGACGACGGCTACGATTTACGCCGAGGCAATCTTCAACGAAGGCCTCAAAAACGTAACCGCCGGTGCCAAGGCCATGCAGCTGCGCCGCGGAATCGACCTCGCCGTCACCGCCATCGTCGCCGAACTCGGTAAGATGTCGAACCCCGTGCAGACCTCCAAGGAAATCGCCCAGGTCGGCACCTGTGCCGCAAATCAGGACGTCGAAATCGGCAAGATGATTTCGCAGGCGATGGACAAAGTCGGCAAAGACGGCGTGATTACGGTTGAAGAAGGCAAGGGCCTCGACACCTACGTCGACCTCGTCGAAGGTATGCAGTTCGACAAAGGTTACATCAGCCCTCACTTCGTCAACAAACCCGAAACGATGGAAGTCGATTTCGAAAAACCGTTCATTCTGATTTTCGAGAAGAAGATTTCGACCATCAAAGACCTTGTCCCGCTGCTGGAAAAAATCGCACAGTCAGGCCGACCGCTCGCGATCATTGCCGAAGACGTCGACGGTGAAGCACTCGCGACTTTGGTCGTCAATAAGCTTCGCGGTACATTCCAGTGCGTAGCCATCAAGGCCCCGGGCTTTGGTGACCGCCGCAAAGAAATGCTCAACGACATTGCCGTCCTCACTGGCGGCAAGGCCATCATGGAAGACATGGGCGTCACGCTCGAGAGTCTCGAAATTTCCGACCTCGGAACCGCAAAGCGTCTCCGCGTTGACAAGGAAAATACGACCATCATCGAAGGTGCCGGCGCCGAAAAAGACATCGTCGGCCGCATCGAGCAGATCAAGGCTCAGATCGAAGCGACGACCAGCGACTACGACTGCGAAAAACTCGAAGAACGCCTCGCCAAACTTTCCGGCGGCGTAGCCCAGATCAACGTTGGTGCCGCCACCGAAGTTGAAATGAAGGAAAAGAAGGCCCGCGTCGAAGACGCCCTGCACGCCTGCCGTGCTGCCGTCGAAGAAGGCATCCTCCCAGGTGGTGGCGTTGCCGTTCTGCGAGCCATCAAGGTTCTCAATAAGGTCAAGTGCAGCGACGACGACATCAAAACCGGCGTCGACATCATTCGCCGTGCACTCGTAGCCCCCATCAAGCAGATCGCCTCAAACAGCGGACTCGACGGTGCCATCGTCGCCGCCAAGGTCATCGACACCGACGAACAGAACTTTGGTTACAATGCCCTTACCGCCAAGTACTGCGACCTTGTCAAAGACGGCGTTATCGTACCGACCAAGGTCGAACGTACGGCCCTCCAAAACGCCGCCAGCGTCGCCGGTTTGCTGCTGACGACAGATGCAATCGTCTCGGATATCCCCGAGAAAAACGCAGCCCCAGCTATGCCCGACATGGGCGGAATGGGCGGCATGATGTAATAGCGAAATCCGCATAATGCGGGTTGACTGATACAGAAACGGCGGGTTGTGGTTGCCTTCAATAGCTCCCACGGCCCGCCGTTTTTTTTGTACTGGTGCGCTTTTAAGTTCACACTATTGGTGAATTTGTCAGGTATGGATAATGGCTATTGGGGCGTACCTAATTCCGAAGCAGCAGATGTGTAGACTATCATTGTAAGTTCACAATCTTTTAATGCTCGGTGAGCCCCTTTCGTTGATAGACCACCAGTTTTGGCTAAATCACCCAGTTTGTAACTTTTTAATCCCGGCCAAGCACGCCTTGCCATTTTTAAAGCACAAGAGCTTGGGTTATTAATTGTAAGGCCATAATTTTTTGCTGCTGTTTTGAGAAAGCTCATATCAAATTTAGCGTTATATGCAACCAAACGTAGATCACCAAAAAATTCCATGAATTCCTTTATTACTGATTCGAGATTTTCACCATCTCTTTCAACCATTTCTTGGGATATGCCAGTAATCTGTGTGATCTCATTAGGAATTTTTTTACTTGGTTTTATTAGAGCATGAAGGGAGGTGTGGTTATCTGAATCGCGATTTACTTTTACAGCCCCGATCTCAATAATTTCATGTTGTGTAGGATCAAGTCCTGTTGTCTCCAAATCAAGAACTATAAATTGCTTTGGGAGCATAGAGAAATTTGCTTTTCTTTTTTTAAATCGAAAGAAAAGATAAATTCCAGCTACTACCAAGACTAAAATAATAACCCATTCCATAGTTTCTCCTTCGATCTAACGACAATTCAAGGTTGGTTAATTGATTTTACTTTTTCTCCCGTTGGTTTGAGGTCACAAATTGCAACAATGGTATTGTCCTTTTTTACAGCGGGGAAAGCACGTGTTAAATGTGGTAAAATCCCGGCCGAAAGAAACGACAGGGGCATGGTTAACGCAAATCCGACGGCCATGAACGACCCACCCGCAATCTATGGGGCCTACGTTTACTTGCATTCAAGGATCTCTTTTCCGGAGACTGCCCTATAGAATGTTCTAATAACCGGATGTTCCAGATAAGCGGGTTTTTCGTCGCCCTTGAACTTGAACTCTAAGAGCGATTCGATGTTTTTATTCGTAAGCGTCTTGAGGAAGCCGTTCCACTGGGCAGCCTCGTCTACAGTCAATCCCTTCGACCAGGCGATATAAGTCATCAAGTCTTTACCGTTTAGAAAAACCTTCCCGAACTGTTTTTTCTGGATATTTTCGTTGGGCTCAACCCACAGGGCGTAGCAAATGGCGGGGGCTTGTAATTCGTTATTATGAACAGGAGCATTCCAGGCGATGGTTTTTTTATCTTCATACCATTTCCCGTTGGTGTACAGAGGTTCGGAGGGAACAGCGAGTGATGCGGTCAACTTGTCGGATACGCCAATGCCGAATCCTAAAGCTGATTGCATGATGTTACCTGTATACTCATTAATAATATCTTTGTCAGGGTTGGCAGAAAAATCTAATTCTTCTTTTTTCTTACGAAGATATTCTTTTTTGAATTCCGAAAATCCTTCAGTGGATTTTACCGCTTTTTGGAATGCCTCCTCCAAATTTTTTTCAGGATTTTTGATGCAATCGATCAGGGCAACGGTGAGCGGACCATCTTTTTTGAGGCCGACCTTATTTACCAGAGATTCTCGCAGCACCTCCGAGTAGAGTTTTTCCTTGGACGAGTTTGAAACAAAGGTATCGTATAGCAGAGGCGGAACCTTTTGGATTGAAACGTAGTTATGCCCAACAAGAAACTGTATCAGGCGGGCGCTTGCGGTGTTTTCCGGTTTGGGCACAATATCGCGAGCTAATTTCAAATTCTCAGACGATTCAGACACGGGTATGCCCGGTTTTGCTTCGGCGAGTTGATTTTGCGTCGTCCACATAAGCAGCAGAAGGGTTTTGCAATCCTTTCGCAGCTGGGTATTGACAAACTTGTCGAGCTTTTCAAACTCGTCCATATCGGCGAATTTTTGCTTGAGAGTCAGCTGTAAAATATCGACGAGTTTGTCGCCCGCCTCCAGTCGCGTTTTGGCTTGCTCGTACAGATCGTCACTGCCGCCGAAATTTTCAACGTATCCCGTAACTGATCCATACTGGCAGGTGTCGTAGGCAACACTACCGTTACCGCCGATATCATTAGGGGTTTTATCTGTGAACTGTCCCTCGAATGTTACTTCACCACCAACTTTTTTGAAGGCTTTGCGGTTGTAAAGTTTTGCGATGCGATTCGCAATTTCGAGACGTTCATTTTTCATTTTTACAAATTTAACCGTTAGTTTCCGGTTCAGCACATTGCCCTTGGTGGACATTGTAAGCGTGTATTCTTTGTGCGGACAGCCAGCCAGCAAAAAGACAGACACTGAAAGCAGCAGGGCAATAGCGATGTGATGTTTTTTCATCATATTTCTCCCGTTGGTTTGAGTTTGTAAAACTTAACGTATTATCTGTTTTGGCAGTAACGAATGCACTCAAAAAATGCAGGATTGCCGCCGCCGTTTTTTGTGCCATCATAACGGCGATAAAAGCCGTAAATGTTGCTGGTTTACTGCTGGGAAATTTTGCGAAATGTGTTAAAATCCCAGCGATGAGATCGGCCGTAGTATAAATGGAGTTTTGAAATTGCCTCCAGGCCGATCAGGGGTTAAAACAGGGAGATAAATATGATTACCCAAGAATTCAGTATCAGCACAACCAGTCACGACGCAATGGTCGACATCACTACGGAAGTCGCACGCATGGTAGCCGACAGCGGAATACGGGACGGAACCGTTACCGTTTATACCCCGCATACGACTTCGGCGATCACGATCAACGAAAACGCCGACCCGGACGTTATTCACGACGTTTTGATGCAGCTGGACAAGATGGTCCCGTGGCATCAGCCGTTCTACGATCACTGCGAAGACAACAGTGCCGCTCACGTCAAAAGCTCGATGATCGGGGCAAGCGAAACGATCCCTCTCAGTGCCGGGGAAATGACGCTCGGTGTGTGGCAGGGGATTTACTTCTGCGAATTCGACGGGCCACGCGGCAGAAGATTCATCGTCAACATAACCGGGCGATAGTCGTAGCACGACAGGCGATAGTGGCGGTGGCAAAATAATCGCCGCGGTCGCACCGCTAGCACGACAGGCCGCGAGCCGCGGTTGCATTTAATAATAGCCTCCACCGCTGGTGAGCCTCCACCTCCAGTGCTACTGGTGCCTATCCCCTAATCCCTATTTCTGCTGGCGGCTCTTTGGTTCCATGAGTCGCATGTCAATTTGCGGCTGGATGGAGTTGGCAGCAACCAGGCCGGTGAAACCTATCACGCGAACAAGATCGGCCGTGCCAACTATCTTTGCATTAGCGGGAGATGTTACATAGTCAAAGAAACGTTTGACGCAGGTCTTTGCTTCCTCATCAGGCTGAATGTTGGCGATGTACGGGTGTCCGGACGCAGTGTTCTGTTTTTAATGACGAAGGTGCGATTGCTGCGTATCGGGCGTTCCGCGACTTGTCGCTGAGTATTCCAGGTGATGTTGCGATTGTCGGCTGTAATGGTATAGAGGATACGGAATATCTGGATGTTCCTATCAGCACGCTAATGATGCCCTCGGATGAATTAAGCAGTGTGGCGTGGGACTTTATGGAACGGCGGATGTGGAACTCAGACGCTCCCCGCCAGGAAATGATATTAAAACCCAAATTGGTTATTCGTGAATCTTCACAGGCATAGTATTTCGCATAGAAATGAAAGGCGATTGAAGGGTTACGACAAAAGAGGAGCCTGGAGATAGCTTAGGAGCAGACGGGAAAATCCGCTACCACAATTGCAATAGCCCACTCTGAAGATCAACGCGTTACAACAGCAGGTTCGCCGTAACGCTCTAGACTTGCCGGATCACACCGATAACGACGCCCTGTACGGTAACATCGTCTACATAAATGGGATCGTATTTTTCATTCGCCGGTTGGAGGCGCACTCGCCCATCTTCGCGATACATTTTCTTAAGCGTAGCATCCCCATCCGGGAGCAACGCGACGACAGTCTCGCCATTTCTCGCGGTATTACGCTGCTGGCAGATCACAAGATCGCCATTGCAGATATGATCCTCGACCATACTATCGCCGCTGACCTCCAGCACAAACGTATTACCATTGGCGGGGAACATATCTCGCAGGTCGATAGTCTCCGGCCGCTCAACCGCCTCGATTGGATTTCCCGCGGCAATCCGCCCAGCCAGGGGCAGCTTATTTTCCATGTCCTGCTGATCGGGAAGCTCTACGTCATCAGACAGCTGTAAAGAGCGAGCGCTGTGTTTGGCTCCCCGCGACAGCAGACCTTTTTTTTCTAGTGCTCCGACGTGCTCGAACACGGTTACCTTTGTTAGACCCAAGTGATCCCCAATCTCCTGCATCGTCGGGGAATAACCGTGCTGCATCCGATAATTCTGTATCAGCTGTAAGATTTCGAGTTGTCGCGGTGTTACAGGTTGCATTTTCGTTCTCCTGTTGGTTTGCACTCGGATGCGTCTTTTTATCCAAGCTATCCAAGCTATCCAAAATGGGCATATCGCTCTCGACACGCTGCGAAGTTCGCTTTATCATAGCGACCTGTTCAACCGGGCACGACGCCTCGGCCAAAACGCAGGAACTGCTATGCTGCAGCGGTAGTGTCGCCAGTTTCGCGTCGGCAGCTGCAATCTGCGAAGCCACCAACTGCTCGTCGCTCATAGCAGCGGGACTAATGCGCCGCAACACATCCAGCACCGACTTGACAACGCCCTTGACCTGCGAAGACTCTTCCTTCTTCCGCCAAGTCAAACCAGCAGCACTTGTGCTGACTAAATCCGGCTCCAGGCCGAGATCCGCCGCCAGCCGTGCAAAGCCTTTGCGTTTTTGCTCTTCTAAATCAACGTCATGTGGAATCACATCGCCCGACTTCGGCCAGGCCTTCCTGTAATCTCCACCCGAACCAAACTGGCATAATGGAGGGTTATTCATGGTATCCATACCTTTCGTTGCCTGCTACATCTTTGCCCGTCGAACACAAAACACCCACCGCCTTTGCGGTGGCACGAGAACGCTCATAAACTCTGCCATCGCCGCAAACAGCCCTAATTCCATTCGCTGTCGCATCAAAAGCAATTTTTACAAGTTCCCGCAGTTTTTGTATCCGTCGGCCGTGGCAATTCCGATAACCCAGATTCGACCAGTGGTATATCCTTAAAAGGTCACATATTTGGTTTTTGTTCGTACTCATTATGTCCTAACATCGTCCAAACGTCAAGCCCGACGTTAGGGATTTGTTAAAAAATTTTGACTTTTTTTTTAACGGTCTTTGGAGCATACATAGAGACAGACACCCGCAGAGCAGTGCGGCCCCGCCCTTCTACATTCTCCATTCCTCGATTCCCATACCCAAGATATTGAATAGCTGGGTTAGTGCAGACACTACCCATAGACAATTATCGGTAAGGGCTGGTTTGGAACTCCACTAAAAGTCGCAAAAAAATTCCCCGAAAATCCGCGCACAAAAAAGCGGCCTGATTTTCTCAGACCGCCTTTAATTGCATGTTCGTGCAGAGCGCACGCGCCGCCGGGGCTATGCCCAGCCGTTATTCGGGTCGGTATCTTCAGAATCGCTACCGCTCCGCGGTTCCGGTGGTCGCATCTCCAGCATCTGCCTCAGATACCGGTTCTCCCGATGCGACGCTTCCAGGTCGAACATGAGATATTTTATTTGCAGCCGAAGCTGGTCGGCAACTTCATCGATACCAGCGACACCCTGCGACACATACACCCCCGCCGAGCAAGGTTCGTCTTCCGGGGTATCGAAAGAAAAATCAATGATATTCGACAATTCGAGCAATTTGTCTTTTAATAATGCATCATTCATTTTTGGTGCGTCCTCTCTTAAAACAACGTGAATTTATTATACCACATTTTTTTATTTCGTGGGTTTTTGTAGCAAATTTTTTTGCCTTTCCACGGCCGACGCCTCCGCTGGCGTCATCTGGCATCTATATAGTAAAACGAGCAGGTGCGCAAAATAGTTCATTTTTTCTGCCGAGAACCTGGAAATTTCTGTTTTTTCCCGCAAAATAAGGGGTTATGGCGATTTTAGGGAGGGCTGTTTTTTGCCTCTGTCAGCCCCGGCGGCGCTATTGCAATCTTATCCGCAGAGGTTATCATCACAGCGTGAGCGATTTGCCAATCGATAATTTGCCCAAGCTGATTTTGGGGTCTTCCAGCCCGCGGCGGTGCGACCTGCTGACCGCGGCCGGTTACGAGTTTGAGGTTGTTCCGCCCCACCTTCCCGAACCAACCGACTTACCCGCACACCTGTCGCCAATCGACTACGCTCAGCAGCTGGCGCATTTCAAGGCGCGCTGCGTGGCCGAGTCGCACGGTGATGCGTGCGTGCTGGGGGCAGACACGGTTGTCGCCGTTAACGGAAAAATTATCGGCAAGGCCGACGACGAAAAACACGCCACCGAAATTCTCACCGAACTTTCGCACACTCCACACAAAGTAATTACCGGGCTTGCCCTGCTCGGGCCGGGGAAAAAGTTCAGCCTCGCCGCCGAGACAACCGTCGTTACGATGAAGCCGATGACCACGCGCGAAATTCGGGGCTACATCGATTCGGGTGAATGGATCGGCAAGGCCGGGGCCTACGCCATTCAGGAAACCGCCGACCGCTTCGTCGAAAAAATCAACGGAAGCTTTTCAAACGTCGTCGGCTTGCCATTAGAGCTGCTGGCGCAACTCCTCAAACTTTCCCGCCGGTCGTAGCACGACAGGCAATAATGTAGCATCATCCCTTCTTGTCATTGCGAGCAAAGCGAAGCAATCTCATTTTCAGCCGTTTAGATTGCCGCGTCGCTACGCTCCTCGCAATGACAAAACAGTTATCGCTTAGAGTCGGCGGGTGCCGTGGTTGCGGTGTTTGCAACCACGTTTGATCTGGGTGGCCTTCTCTTCATATTATCATGGTTACACCCAAGGATAGAAAGGAGCGGGCAAATGATAGTTTTACCGAGCAGAAGATCCGCAGTGAGGGCATTTTGCAGCGTGGCTAACATCCCTGGCTACTGGCACGAGAATCTTTTTTGCGGAGTAACATGCTGGGCAAAGGTATGTCCCTGCCTTAATTCCTCTGTAATCTTCTTTAAGGATAGTGCTTCCAGACGTAATTTCTATTATCTTACTAATATCCTCAAAGGCTTCAAGTTCCGCATTTCGTTGCTTCAAACGCACGATTTCTTCATTGGCGTCAGCAAGTTCCAGCTTGACGTTAGCCGCAGCACTAATGATGTCAGCCAACATGGCCTTCAATTCTGCTTGTTTAAGAGAGTCCGCAATTTTCTTGGCTTCTTTTGTAAGAGAGATGAGCGTACTGGCTGTCTGTACGGCAGTTGCAATTTCTGGAATCATATTTTTGTCCCTTTCCGAATGCTAGTTGGCTGGAGGGTAATTTCTTCCTGTTCCGCCTGCTCCAACGCTGCTTCCATTTCGGCGGGCTTGGGGAGTTTCGGCCCGGTGATGGCCACGACCAGACCCGGGAGCGACCAGAGAATCGGGATGAAGCGTGCCAGCATCGCCAGCGCGATAATCGCACTTGCCCCGACCGTGACGCTCGCAAACGCCCCAACGTAAAGATTCTCGACGATCCCCACCCCGCCGGGTGTTATCGGCACTGCCCCGAGAATGTAAATCAGCGGGAGGTACACGAGGAACGTCAGCATCGCCGTATCCATGCCCATCGCTCGGCCGAGAAATCCGATCGAGCAAAACATGCACAGGTGCGCGACGAATGTCATGCAGACGGCGGCGACGAGCGAACCCGGCCGGCTGCGATAAACACCGACTGCCTCACCGGCGGCCTCGAAGTGATGCGCTATCGGTAAGCGTTTGTAAAATTTATCGAGATGGCACCAGCGGCGCAGCGTAGCCGAGAGCATGAACACCAGTCCCCCGCCGAGGAGTCCCCCGACAATCACAACTGTGATGACGGCCGGCCGCATTTTCTCCATCGACTCGAATCCGCACAGCAACACGATGCACAACATCACCGCTGCGATTATCGCCATCGCAATCAGCCCGAGTATGCGGTCGAGAAAAATGCTCACCAAAACCGGGGCCGTCTTATGCTCGTGCTTGCTGACGTACCACGCCTTGACCAAATCGCCCCCCACCGTACCCGGAACGATGTTGTTGAAGAACAACCCCAGATACGCCAGTCGCAGGACTTCCCACAGCGGAATCTTCACGCCCAATACGCGCAGCAGATACCACCATCGCAGCGAGACGATGATGTACGTGCACCCGAACCCGACAATCGTCAGAAGTATCCACGAAACGCGGATGTCTTCGAAGCTGTTTTTGATTCCGCGGCGGATGAGTTGCGCACCGGCGGCGTCGCAGGATTTGATTTCGGCGTATGGCACTGTGCGGGTTTGGCCCCACCAGAGCATCCCACGCGATACGGAAAACTCGGCGGCGGTGTCGCTTTGCCCGTCGGTCAGCGTCCATGTTTGGCCCCCGAACTCCGGTCGCAGCTGAACGTAGTCGTTCCAGTGTGCCTTGGACAGCACCCACACCAGCAGGCCTACCGCCAGAACGATTTTCCCAACCAGCAATACTCGCTTGAGTTTTTTACTTTTCATCAGCGTCCTTGTTTCGACCCGGATTGTCGCGATCATGTTCACACGTGGTTACAAACACCGCAACCACGGCACCGGCCGCCACGATAATGCAACCCGCAGATTATATCCCCACACCCCCGCAGCTGAAAGATATTAACCGCAAAAAGCGGCGTGTGATCTTCAGTAGGCTGGCATCTTTCCCTGTGTTATTCCGGGCTTGACCCGGAATCCAGGGGACTTAGTGCGACATGGGAAATTTCCCTGGATGCCCGATCAAGCCCCCAGCGGGGGTTGCAAAAGGCATGACAAAAAGAATCGCATGGGTTCCATCACGCCACATTTTGCCATTTGCGGCGGAGGTACCATTCCGTTGTCAGCAATACCACGAACGCGATAAACAGTATCGGGAAATTATACAATCTTCGTGTGCGGGCGGCCTTGCTGGTGGAAATTTGCGACGAACCATCAAGCCCGATACCAGCGACGCGGGTTTGCTTCGCGATGATCTCGTCGAGCAGGTCGGGGAAGGCTGCGATGTCGGCGAATTTCCCGCGGGTGGCGTAGGCGATTTGCTGCAGCAGTTTGTCGTTTCGCGTGAGGTTCGCCAGTTCACCCGACCCGGCAAAAACGCTGACCGGCAGGGCTGCGAAATTCGGATGGATATCCACTGGTGCGCCGGTAAGTTTAACGACGTATCGCCCCGGACTTTTCGGCGTCCAGCTGCCTTTATACAACCCGCGTGATGCCCCCGGTTCAAGCGTAATCGTTTCGAAGGTTTTGTCACCAGCCAAAACGTCGCACGTAATTTTTGCATTCTCACCTGCCGGCGCGGCACTCGGGTCGCGCGTAACCTGCACGGTAACACCAAGCGGTTCGGCACCGACGCGTGCATGATTGCTACTGACCCGCAAAACCGCTGCCCCGCCACCGCTTTTAGTTTTCGCATCCACACCCGCAACCCATCGCACCATCTGTCCCCAAAATCGAAAATACGGACTCTGTTGCCCCATCGATCGCATCGGGAGATACCACTTCCACGTGGTGTCGGCAGTGAAGGCAACGCTGCGTCCTGCCCCGAATTTTTGCACGGTGAGCGTCACGAGCGGGCTATTCGCATTGCTGTCGTTGGGATCGATGGCGAGTGTCTCGGCGGCGCGTTTGGCGCGGGTAACTCGCACGCATCCGCTAAGTGGTGGAAGCTTTGGCAGCGCCGCATCTGGCGCACGCCCGCCGGGGCCTGGAAAGAACCCCGCTATCCCCGCAAAAATCGGATGCGCCTCGCCAGCTGCCGTCAGTTGCGGAACAAACGCAACGGAACTCTGCTGATTACCGTCGTCGCGCGGCGGGATTTCTACAGGCAGTATGTCGGCTAGTGGCGTGGCGGCGTATCCACCGGCCCCGAAACTATTTCGCCCGCCGAGCATTATCACGCCCCCACCATCAGACACGAATTTCTTCAGCCCCGCCAGCTGCGACTCGGTGAAAAACGAACTGTCGATATCCCCGAGGATAATCACGTCGAACATAGCGAACTGCTTATCATTTTGCGGCAACCCAGCCAGTTGCTTTCCGTCGATTGAACCCTGTGCCCAGAATTTATTTTCAGCCACCCGCACCAACCCAAAAAATTGCACATTGGGATCGCTCTGCAGCATACGTTGCAGGTATTTGTACTCGGGGCGAATCGTGCCCTCTACATAAAGCACGCCCAGCTGCGGGTTCGTCACGAGCATGTGCAATTCGCTGGTGTTGTCGGAGAGGTTCGTTTCCTGCGGGGCGGTGGTGGCGGAAATTCGCAACTTGCAAAGCCCCGGTTTGCCGGTGGTGGTGAAAATTCGCGGTGTCCATTTTAGCGTAGCGGTGAGGGTTTCGGAGTCGGCGGTAGGAGTGATGGTCGTTTCGGCGGTGGCCGTTGTGGCGTCGGCCTCGAAAAGCTTAACCGTGCACAGCTGACCCGCAAGATTCGTCGCCGCTAAATTAACGGTGAGTTCCGCAGCGTTATTCCCCGAAGCCGCCATCGGTGCGTCAACCCCGAGCAATTGCAGATTCGTTGCCCCACTCCCCGCGCGCGTCTGCTGCGACCCAACACCAAGCGTGTAAACCGGAACCTTCAGCTGGGTGCCCGCGGTGATGGGATCAGGGCCGTTGTTGATACCGTCGCTGATTAGCACGACGGCGGTGAGTCCTTCGGGTTTGGGATTGGCGATGACATCGAGGGCGGCGGAAAAATTCGTTGCCTCCGACCCGCCCCCGCTCGGTGACAGCTCGGCCAGTGCGCCGAAAGATTCGACCCTATCCGCCCCCGATCCAAAACCGTACCAACTCGTGCGAAAATTTTTCTCTATACGTTTCTGCTGCGAGCGGAGCATACGCAAACTTTGCGAGTATCGATCCGGGGTCGAAGGTTCGTCGATAACGCCCATCGAACCCGAGCGGTCGACAGCTATCGCGATCAGCCCGCGGGTATCGGTATCCCCAAGCGGAAGGATAATCGCGGGTTTAAGCAGAATCAGCAGCAGCGCGAAAATCGCAGCTCCCCGCAACAGCAAAAGCAGCGTCCATTTTTTCGGCCCAAGCGAAGAGTAGCTCGAAACGTAAACGCCCACCATAACGGCGAGCAGCTGAACGATCAGCACCGGAATTTTCGCACCCGGAAAAAACGCTGACAGCACAATCAGCAGACCCGCCGCGAGCAATCCGCCGCCGCTGGCCCATCGCCGCCGTCCCATCTGCACCGAACCCAATGTGCACAACACCAGCGACACCCCTATCAGGATCGTCCAGATAGGGACAAGCTCCCCGCCGCCGTGAAAATCCAACACCATTGCGATCATCGTCAATACTTTCGCATAAAGCGTCGATATCTGCACGAAAGTTTTCGGGAGGCTGGGAGATTTCGGGAGATTTGGGCATGTGGGGTAGAGGCCTGAGCGGCGAAAACGAAAAAAAACCGACAACCCACTACCGCTGGGCATCCGGTAAGGTTAGAATACGTAGCTGGGTTTTAAATGTCACACGGGTTGAGGTATTGTCATGATGAAAATCTTTCTATCGTCACAGGCCTGCAAATTGAGTTGTCGCACACATGGGCGGGTCAGCTTTGGGGTATCAATCGCAACACAGCTGCGCATTTTGGTGCAGAATGTCGAGGGGGCCGATCGTGAGTAAATCTGATTCACTGAAAAATAAATACGCCAAGAATCTCAAGAGCGTCGCGAGTGAAAAAACCGACGCCGACAAAATCCTTCTGCTGTCGGATGAGGATCTGGCACGCGAGCTGGTTCTGCGTCTCGACGGTACAGAGCTGACCTGCGTTTGCAACGAAGACGAGGCGTTGGCGGAACTGTCGCGGCGGACGTATTCCACGGTTATGCTGGCGGCTAATCGCGAAAATCTCGAAGATATAACGGCGGCGATTCGCAAGCTAAACACTCACGCGAAGCTGCTGGCGATTTGCGAAACCCATCACGACCCAGCCGAGGGCTTGTCGGACTATTTCGACTTCGTTTGCAAGGTTCCGACGACGCGCGTTGAGGCTCAGAGATTGCTGCGCGAAATTGACGGTGATAAAGATGTGGCGCCATCGACAAATATCGATCTGGAACTTCCGCTGCTGTCGGAACTGATATCGGGCACGAGCGATACGGAAAGTCTCGAGGCGGCGATCATCAGCGTCCTTAAACGAAAACTCAACGCCGATCTGCAATGGGTAAAACCCGACGAGCTACCGCAAGGGGCTGCGGCGTTGCTGACGAACCCGGCGACGGAATCTTTGCTGATCGTCAACGCCCTCGCGAATCTGCCTGACGGTTGCGAAAAAATGCTCGACGATTTTCAGCAACTGCTCAACCCGCTGTGTGCCGTAACCCGCCGCATGGAAGCACTGCACTGCCTCGCAATTACCGACTATCTCACCGGTGCTTACAACCGCCGCTACTTCTACTACCTCGTGGACAACATTCTTCGCGAGTCTCGCACGGAAGATTTTCGCGCAACGCTGCTGCTGTACGACATCGACAATTTTAAGCAGTACAACGACCAGTTCGGACATGCCGTCGGTGATGAAATCCTTCGCGATACCGCCGCCATGATGAAAAGCATTTCGCGCGATCAGGATATCGTCGCCAGAATCGGCGGTGATGAATTTGCGGTGCTGTTCTGGGATCGCGGGCTGCGGTCACCAACATCAAAACAGTTAGAAGATGCCCTGGATCTTGCCGACCGCTTCCGCAAGGCCGTCGAGAGTTTGGAGTTTGAATCGCTCGGGCCCTCAGCCGGCGGTGCACTTACAATTTCGGGCGGGTTGGCAAACTTCCCGGAGCACGGGCAAACATGTCTGGAGCTGCTGCGGCAAGCCGACCGCGGGCTGCGAGACGCGAAAAAATCCGGTAAAAATAACGTTCGATTGGTTGGTGAATGATGCGTCGGTACATGTGTAGAGTTTACGTTGCAGTTTTTTCACTGGTTTTGGTGTGCTGTTTTGCGGATCGAAATCTTCGCGCTGCCGACTCCGACGACATGATTCGTATCCGCGCGAAGTATCACATCATTTACACCGATATGCCACGCGAGATGATCTACGAAGCCATTGCACGCCTCAATGCGATGGCCGAGCAGTATAATCAGCGTACCAAGGGGTTCGGGGGCAAGATTTCGCGGCGGCTATCGTTTTACATGTTCAGCACATATGACGGGTACCTCAACTCTGTCGGGCGACAATTTCGCGGATCGGTCGGAATTTACAACCCCAACACAAAAACTCTCAAGGCCGCCGCCGACACCTCGAAATTTACCGAAGGGCAGATATGGCACACCATTCAGCACGAAGGATGGCACCAGTTTGCCAACATGGTCGTATGCAAAAACAAACACCAGTTGCCAGTCTGGTTAGATGAGTCGCTGGCTGAGTATTTCGGCGAGGCCGTCTGGACGGGCGACCGTTTGGTTTGCGGTATAATAGACGTCGAGGGCCATCAGCAGAAAAGGGGCAACAAAATTTACATGGTTCCACGACGTTTGGGGCGGATTCAGAAGAATATCGAGGACAAAAAATTCCGAAGCTTTGCGGATATGATCGAAATGTCCCACAGCAGATGGAACAACGATATGAACGCCCAAAATTACGACCAGGCATGGTCGATGGCGCATTTTTTCATCCACGCGAAAGATGGAAAGTACCGCAAGGCGTTTCAGAAATACATCGAAGACATGGCTGGGGGTAAGCGGAAATCGCTACCGGCGTTTCGCAGGCGGTTCAAAACAAATATCACGACCCTGCAGCAGGAGTACAACAAATGGTGGACGGACTTAAAGGGCGATCCCACGGCGCAGCTGCGTAATGTAATCATGCTCGAGACGCTGATGGCGTTTCTCGGGCGGGCCGACATGCAGGGTATTCGGAATATTCGGGAAAAGAACTTCGAGACAGCTGACGAGTTTTTCTCCGCAGCACGCGACGGAAAATGCGACCTGAATATAAACAATCGCAAAATTCGCGCGATGTGGCTACCCCGGTCGCTGCTCAAGCGAGCACTCAACAGAGTCAAGAAACATCCCGAATGGAAGTGGGAGCTTGAAACAGACCGCAAGGGCAGACCGCAGCTGCAACTCACAACCCCCGACGGAACCGTCTACTTGTGCAAATACACACCGAAGCTCGACAAAAAGGGTAAAAAAATCGGCGTCAATGCAGTGGTGGAAGTAACTGAGAAATAGCGGCGACTCTCAAATTTCAATTTCGTCGATTTTCATCCCCCGTCCTGCCGATAACTATGTAAGGATGATTCCCTGGGTGCGCGTGGGAAACATCCGTTAACATAAACGAACGATTATCCAGTGAAAGGTGCGTAATGATGATTGGTACGTCGCGATATATTGCGATTATGGCTGTCGTGTTGGTTGCGGTTTTGGGCGGATGCAAAAAAAAGCCCCCACCGGCGCCACCGGGGCCTAAGGTTACGGTCGCGGTTCCCACAATCCAAACCGTCACACGTTATTACGAATTCACCGCCCGCACCCAAGCCGTCGCCACCGTCGAGCTGCGTGCCCGCGTCAAAGGATTCCTGCAATCGGTAAACTTCCGCGACGGTGCCGTCGTCAAAAAAGGCGACCTGCTATTTGTGATCGAACCCGAACAATATCAGGCGGCGGTGGATCAGGCACAGGGCAGACTCGAAAACTGTCAGGCCAAATACCGCGACGAAAAATTCAACTATGGGCAATACAAAAAGTCGTACGAGAAAAAAGTTGCGACCATAACCGAACTGATGAACGCCAAGACGGCCTACGAAACATCCAAGGCCAACGTCGACAGCGCCAAGGCCGACCTGGAAAACGCGAAAATCAATCTCAGCTACACCCACGTCTACGCACCCGTCGACGGAAAAATGTCCCGCCATATGGTTGACATCGGCAATCTTGTCGGCGACGGGTCGGCCACGCTGCTGGGAACTATCGTCACGCAAAAACCGATCTACGCATATTTCTACATCAGCGAACCGCAATGGCTATCAGCGGCGGCGCACGCCGAGCAGCAGAAAATTAAGCTCATCAAGGAAGGCAAACCACTCGAAAGCGAAAAAAAATATCCGGTCTCGCTACGAGTGTCGGATGAAGAAAACTTCCCGCATAAGGGCCATCTCGATTACCTGTCCAATCAGGTGCAGTCCAGCACGGGCACGATCCAGACCCGCGGGATTTGGCCGAACGAGGACGGGAAGCTAATCCCCGGAATGTTCGCCCGCGTCCGAATTCCCATCAGCCACGACGAAAACGCCATGACCGTCCCCGAAGCTGCACTCGGGCGAAACCAGTTCGGGGCGTTTTTGCTTGTCGTCAACGACAAGAATATCGTCGAGCAACGCCGCGTAAAAATCGGCCCGGTGGAAAAAGGCATGCGAGAAATCACCAGCGGAATAACCGCAAAGGACCATGTGATAATCGACGGGCTGCAACGCGCCCGGCCTGGGAATCCGGTGACCCCGGAACTGAAGCAACCACAACCGCCCGCCAGCGGCAACGATAAAAATCCCACAACGAATCCAACGACCAAACCCGCATAGCAGAGTAAGCGAATGTTAAGCAAATTTTTCATCAATCGGCCGGTATTCGCGATGGTCGTTTCCATCGTGATCGTAATCGCCGGGCTTGTCACAATGTTTACCCTGCCGGTTTCGCTATACCCGGATATCGCACCTCCGACGGTAACGGTTACCACAAGCTATCCCGGTGCCAGCTCGCAAGTTCTAGCCGACACCGTCGCTCAGCCGATAGAAGAACAGGTAAACGGCGTCGACCATATGCTCTATATGTCCAGCGTTTGTGCCAACGACGGGTCGTACAAGCTGACGGTTACGTTTGAAGTCGGCACTAACCTGGACATCGCCTCCGTGCTGGTGCAAAACCGCGTTTCCATCGCCTTACCCCGCCTGCCGCACGAAGTCCAACGTCAGGGCGTCGTCACGCTGAAACAGTCGACAGATTTCGTCGTTTTCATCTCCCTGTACTCACCCGACAAATCCATCAGCAAAATCGACCTCGACAACTACGCTACCATCAACCTCGTCGACCCGCTTACGCGAATCAAGGGTGTTGGTAGCGTCGCGCTGTTGGGCGGAAACCCGTACGGTATGCGAGTCTGGGTCGACCCCAACAAAGTCCAAAGCCTCGGAATGACCATCGACGACGTTGTCGACGCCATCCGTGCCCAGAACGTGCAGGTAGCAGCTGGTGTGATCGGGCAACCCCCCGTGCCAAAGGGGCAAGACTTCCAGTACAATATTTCGGTACTGGGGCGTTTGTCCGACCCGCAACAGTTCGCCGATATCATCATCAAAACCGGCAACGACGGGCAGGTAACTCGCGTCAAAGACGTCGGAACAGTCGATCTTGGTGCCCAAAACTACAACACGTATTCGGAGCTTAACAGTTCACCGGCCAGCGTCGTAGCTGTCTATCAACTTCCCGGTGCCAACGCCCTGGACGTCGCCCGTGACTCGCGCGCATTGATAGAAGACATGTCCAAAAAGTTTCCCGAGAACATGGAGTATCAAATTACCTACGACGCGTCGTGGTTCGTCAATGCCTCCATCGACGAAATCAAAAAGACGCTATTCATTGCGGTACTTCTCGTGATCGCAACGGTGTTCGTGTTTTTGCAGGACTGGCGGGCGTCGTTTATCACAGCCATTACAATTCCGGTTTCACTGATCGGAACTTTCGCGCTTATGGGTATGTTGGGATTTTCTATCAACACGCTGACGATGTTCGGACTGGTACTCGCCATCGGCATTGTGGTTGACGATGCGATTATCATCGTCGAAAACTGTACGCGCAATTTAGCCGACCGCGGCGGGTCACCGCGCGAAGCCGCCATCGCCGCCATGAAAGAAGTCACCGGGCCCATCGTTGCAACGACACTTGTACTGATGGCTGTCTTCGTTCCGACCGGATTCATGAGCGGAATCACCGGGCAAATGTACCGGCAGTTCGCTCTGACCATCGCCGCGTCCACGCTGATCAGTGCCATCAACGCTCTGACGCTAAGCCCCGCACTATGCGCCCTGCTGCTGCGAGTGCCCGACCCGAATAAGAAAAAGAATCTCTTTTTCCGCGGTTTTAACTTCGGGCTGGAAAAAACCCACAATGTTTACATCGGAATAGTCAGCAAAACCCTGCGGCGTGGGGTAATGCTCGCAGTGCTGATGGGTGCGTGTTTTTTGATTACGGGTTGGTGTTTCAAAACTACGCCCACCGGATTTATCCCGATGGAAGACCAAGGATATCTCATCGTAAACATTCAGTTACCCGATGCAACCTCGCTGGAGCGAACGCGTAAAGTCGTCGACAAGGTCACTGAAATCGCCCGCGAAATGCCCGCCACCGAAAACATCATTTCTATCGGTGGATATTCCATGCTCGACGGTACCTGCACCTCGAACTACGGGGCCGTCTACATTATGCTAAAACCGTGGGATCAGCGAACGAAACCTAAGGACCAGATCAAGGCCCTGATCAAGCACATTAACGAAAAGGCGCAGGAAATTCAGTCGGCCCAGATCGTCGTGTTCTCACCCCCGGCGATACCGGGATTGGGCATAACCGATGGTTTCCAGTTTCAGCTGGAAGACCGCGGATCGCTCGGGTCGCAGATGCTGCAGGAATACGCCGAAGATATGATCGGTGCCGCCAACAGCAAACCCGCGATGTCGAATGTTTACACGACCTTCCGCGCAAATGTGCCGGAAATTTACGTGGACATCGACCGCACGAAGGCCATGACGTTGGGTGTGGAGATGGACGATATTTTCGACACGATGCAGGCGTATATGGGTTCGCTGTACGTTAACGATTTCAACAAGTTCGGGCAGGTGTATCAGGTGCTGATCCAAGCACAGGGTAAGTTCCGCAACAAAAACAGCGACATCGGTGCCCTCGCCGTCCGCAACCGCGACAACCAGACGCTGATTCTCGACACGATGATAAAACTCGAGGAACGTTTCGCCCCGCAGGTAATCACGCGATACAACCTCTACCCCACCGCTACGATCACGGGCGGGTCGGCACCGGGGTATAGCTCGGGGCAGGCGATTAAGTTGATGGAGCAAATCAGCAACGAACAGCTCCCCGACTCGATGGGTTATGAATGGTCTGGGATTTCGTACCAACAGATTAAGGCGGGGAATCAGGCGCCGTACATTTTCGCGTTGGGAGGTCTGTTTGTTTATCTTTTCCTGTCGGCCCAGTACGAAAGCTTCCGAATTCCGCTGGCCGTCATGCTCTCGCTGCCGTTTGCGCTTTTAGGTGCAATTGTCGGTACGATGATGCGCGGGCTTGACAATAACATCTACACACAGATCGGCATTGTGCTGCTGATAGGCATGGCGAGTAAAATTGCGATTCTGATTGTGGAGTTCGCCAAGACCCGACACGATGAGCATGGCGAGGATCGCTTCGAGGCTGCCAAGACAGCTGCGAGTTTGCGGTTCCGCGCAATTCTCATGACCGCATTCGCCGGACTGCTCGGATGGTCGCCCCTGCTGATTGCCACCGGTGCCGGGGCTGCGTCGCGACGAGCACTCGGCACGGCAATTTTCAGCGGAATGGTCGCCGCCACCGTAATCGGGCTTATATTCATCCCGGGTCTGTACGTTATCGTGCAGTTCTTCGGTGACTGGTTCGCCGCCCGAAAAGCAAACAGCAGCGACCAAACGTAATTATTCGGCAAACGTAATTATCCGGTCACTTCATTTCCGACTTTGCGGGCACGCACGGTTTCGTCCAAGCTGATACCGAGCGACACTCCGATCTCGACGAGTATGTTCCAACCGGCCGCGAGGAATACGTACGGCGTCATGACTCCGGCGTCTTCCACGAGAATCGTGTCAAACGGCGTGGGTTTTGTGGAGATCGCAACGACCTTCATCCCGACACCCTCGACGAGCACTTCCTGGAATTTCGCGATTTCTTCTTCGAACGGTTCGATGACGAAAACCACGTCGCTGGGATCCATGATTTCTTCGATACCGTGGACGGCGTAGGTTCCTTCGAGATAGTCAGACGGTTTGCGGGTGATCTCGTTGGTTTTGAGTGTGAGTTCCTCGGCGACCCCGTCGTTATAACCGGCGAAGTAGATGGTTTTGGCGGCGACGGCAGCGGCGGTGATTTCGGGGGCAATTTCCTGCGTCAGTGCCGCCTCGACTTTGTCGCCGATGTTATCAAGGGCGCAACCGACGCATTTTCCGGCGATGTGGCAGAGGACGGCTTGGTAGATCAGGGCCTGCTCAACGACGCTCTTGGTGGCGGCGACGGCGTTTTCCCACCCGCAGTTCAGCACGAGGGTTTCGACGGTGTGGTTTTGCAACAGGTTGTCGGGCTTGGCACTGACACCAAAGAGATTCTTGTTGCCCTCGGCTTCGAGTTTTTGCAGGAGCTTTACGACTTCTTTCGTTCGCCCGCTGTTGGAGGCAGCCAGCACGGCGAATTTCGACAAGTCATACGTCGCCGCCTGTCGCGACCCATCGGTGACGATCTGAATGTCGACGCCGTCGGTTAGTGCTCTGCGTATCATGTTCTTAGCGGGGAAAATTCGCGACGATCCTTCACCGGTGGCGAAAACTCTTCCGACTTTTGCGATGGCGTCGGCGACGGATTTTACGGAACCGGGATTAAAGTTGCGGATTACGTCGGGGGTTTCGAGCATTTCGCGGCAAAGCGAAAACTGCGTGTATTTTTTGTCGTTTGAATTCATTGTAAATTCCTTTCGGTTTTAGTGTTCAGTCATCAGTAGTCAGTTGTCAGTAAGAGAGTTTGGTATCTTGATTTTCTTTCTGATTACTGATTACTGACACCTGAATACTTTAAATTTGCGTACTCTGGAAGTTCCCCGACCAGCGGGCGGAGGTAGTCGAAGAACGCATCGGTTACAAAGTTGCCCGCGGCGTTGATAAATTCGTCGGGCATGGGTTTGGCACGGACGGCTACGTCGCAGAGCGGGGTCTCACCGGTAGTGCATTTGTAGGGATCGTTGCTCGTACGTTCGAGCGAAACCATGACGCCGCTTTTGTTTTCAGCTGCCAACTTGACCGCCGCCGCTCCGCACATGTATGCTTCGTCGATGTCTTGCGCGACGGCTCGGTCGGCGGCACACATCGGCAGCGATTCGGTAATCTGAAACTCGCCTCTCCAGCTAAACTTGTCGGATATCATGCGGTGCAAATTCATCCCAACGCTTGTTCCGCCCATAGCTCCGAATTCGATGTTCGCGAACTTATCTCGCGTTTCCGATGCCGACACCGGCACCCCATCGGCATACTTTAGGCCTTCACCGCAGGCGATTGAAACGAACCCGTATTTGGCGTAAGCCTGCTCAACGTCAGATAGAAACTTGTCTTTATCAAAAACACGTTCGGGAATGTACAGCAGGTGCGGGGCTTCGCTTTCGTCGCGTTTTGCAAGGGCCGCCGCCGCGGTCAGCCATCCGGCGTCGCGGCCGATGCTTTGGTAGATCACGAACTGGTCGACCTTCTGCATATCGCGGGCCAGTCGCCCGGACTGCTGCACGCTCAGTGCGGTAAACTTTGCCGCCGACGCGTAACCCGGCGTGTGGTCGGTGCCGAACAAATCGTTGTCGACGGTTTTGGGAATGCCGAGGCCGCACATTTCGTAACCCTGCGAGGCGGCGTATTCGGTGACGCGATGAATCGTATCCATCGTATCGTTGCCACCGATCAGGAAGAATGTTCGGATGTCGAATTTTTTCAGCTGCTCGAGAATCAGCGGCATGTCGGCGTCTTGAACTTTGTGGCGCGACGATCCCAGAATCGACGACGGTGTCTGTCGCAGCAGTTTCACGGTCGCAGAATCCTCGGCCGACAGGTCAACAACGTCGCCCTTCATGAAACCCTCAATGCCCCACCGCATGCCGCAAACTTTATTGATATCAGCGACGTCGCGGGCGGTTTCGATGATTCCGGCGAGGCTGGAATTGATGACGCTGGTTGGCCCACCAGACTGCCCGATGATTACGTTTCCCTTTAACATTTTTTACTTCCTTAATCTTAAGCGAGTTGACAATTTCATCCGCGAACCTTACTCTTTCGTTCATGATGAACAAACAACCATGTAAAAATTTCGGCGGCGGTGACGGTAAAAAAATCCTCTACGCCGGTGACACAACCCTCGACTCGGGGGCTGCGTATCTCGCGGGAATTCTAACCCATTACGGGCTGGATTTCGACTATCTCGCGAGCGATCAGCCCATCTCCTCGGGGGAATGCCTAACGAACTACGAGTTATACATAATTAGCGACTATCCTGTCAACAACTGGAACGAAAAGGATTTCGCAGACGTCGTAAAATCGGTCGAAAACGGGGCAGGATTGATCATGCTGGGCGGCTGGGAGAGTTTTTACGGGCTGGGCGGGGAATATCACGACTCGCTGCTGGCCGACGTGCTGCCGGTGACGATGCAAAACTCCGATGACCGTGTGCAGTCGGCCACGCCGTACGTAATTCAGCCGACCGGGCAGCATCCGATAACCGATGGGCTGCCGTTCGATCATCCGCCGATTGTCGGTGGATTCAACCGTATCGCACCAAAACCCGACGCCACGACCGTAATGCAAATGCGCCCGCTGGAAATTGATGCAGGAGCTGACGGAAAATTGTCGTTTACCCCCGGTGATCCCCTACCGCTGCTGGTGACGGGAACGTTCGGGACAGGCAGAACCGCTGCACTTGCTACCGATGTTGCCCCGCATTGGGTCGGCACGTTCGTCGACTGGGGCACACCGCGCATAAACGCCCAGGGGCCCGGCGCAAATGAAGTGGAAATCGGGTCGCACTACGCAGAATTTTTCGCCCGGTTAGTAAACTGGGTCGCCCATGGCAGGGGTTACTAATTATTTACATGCGGTGTTACCGCCCACCAGCGGTGGAGGCTAAATTACATGCTACCTTACCTGTCGTGCGAAATTGTTCCATCTGGGATGAAATCCAGGGTAAAACACCACCCAGAGGACATGGGCTTGGCATCTCACCGGTAAATTGCTTCAAGATTTTGTTTTGCGTTTTTTCACGGCCATCCACTTCATTGTCGAAAAAAGTCTTTGCACCAATTCCCCATGTGTTTATAATGTCGCGACTGAAATCACACGGGCCCTTAGCTCAGTTGGTTAGAGCAGCGGACTCATAATCCGTTTGTCCGAGGTTCGAGTCCTCGAGGGCCCATAGGTTGCGGTTCTCTGTTTTCGCAGGGAGCCGCTTGTTTATGCATAGGCCTGCAAACAAAGGGTTTGCTCACATCGCGATTTTTTCCATGCGAACCAGTGCGAGCCGAAACGGCTGTGGACTGCACCGGAAAATACACCGCTTTTTCAAAGTGATCTTCAGTTACCTGCAGATAATGCTTGGCTGCGACAGCTGGGCTCTTCCAGGCGAACGCACTTACGGACATCTTCCATAAATTTGTAAATTCATATAATCAATCTCCACGTTCAATATTTGCCATCAAAACCTTCGACATCAATTGGATAACATCTAAACTTCTGGCTAAATTGAAACGAGGTTTGGCTTTTATTTCAAATTCCGATAACGACGAGAATCTACCTATCATCAATGCCTTCTTTGCACAAGTATAAGGCCATCCACTGTCTAAAGTTTATTTTCGATCAGTTCCATAAACTTTCGGCCGTAGCTGATGTAGTTCTCGTATCTAATATGCTCTTCGGACTCTACGCTGTCGTCATGGAACACGACGGCCAGGTGAGGCTCCATTGAAATCCCGCCATCATAGCCGTTGTCGAGGAGGTCCTTGACTATTCGTTTCACATCACCGTCGCCCTCACCGGCAAAGGTAAACGCGCATTTGTTTTCTTCAGCATTCCACACACCATCCTTGATATGAACATAAGCGATATGCTGTTTTACGTTTTTATAAAACTCCCAGGCAGACTGCTTAGGATAGGGTTGAGGTTTGGTGCGGTCGTCAGTGAAGACGGGATTACCTGTGTCGAATACAAGTTTCAGGTCGGGGATTTTCTCAACGAGTTCCAATGTATATGTCCACCCCATCCCCCCGTAATTCATGCAGTTTTCGTGGACGGGCAGAATACCTTCGTCAGTGAACATTTTGCATACTTCACTGACACGTTTGACACGTTCGTCAAACATTTGGTCATCAGGGCTGCGATCCGGAAGGACGGCGTAGCTCATAATGCGGACGAGTTTGGTTCCGAGTTTTTTCATGCGAGGAATGGCACGGCCGACTTCTTCAAGCGAAGTATCGTCCTCGAGTTTGTCTATGTGCTTGCCCCAATTACAAATAGTCGAGCCGAAACAGTTAACCTTCACCCCGGCATCGGCTAGCTTTCCATAGACAACATCAAACTCTTCGTCCGAAATATCCGTAATGTTTTTCCCGTCAATATTGCGAGATTCAATATTGTTCCAACCAAGCTCGAGGGTGGCTTTGATCTGAATATTTATGCTGCTTCCAGCTTCGTCGGCAAATCCTGTAAGGTACATTTAATTCTCCAATAAACGATTATGAATTTCGTTTAGTAGGTGCCTTTTGTGTCCAGCACGTTATTTTTATTGGGATCTTTATCAGCCTTCGAGTTTGCGATCTTTTCCTGTAGTATCGAGAAGAACAGGTCGTCGTCAAAGCTCTCCAGTTCAATCATTTTATCAGTCCATGATGAAAGAAGCATGGCATTTGAAAGCATCAGACTATTAAGCCCTTCGGTTCCGGGAGCCAGCAGTTTGCTGCCAGTATTGATCGAATCTACCCAGTTTTGAAGGATTGTTTTGTGCTGCTCAGGATTTATTCCATCAACGGGAATTTCACACTTCCAGCACTCTGGCGCCCCGAACCCGCCAGTGAAGGTTTTGTTAAATTTGCGTTCTGAAACACGGTTTCGCCAGAATGTTATTTTTCCGTCTTCGAACACTAGCTTTCCGTTGTCTGCAGCAATTTCAAATCTGTTTGAACCTGGGGCTTCGCCAGTCGCACTAATGAATACTCCCGTTGCTCCGTTTTTGTATTCGACAAACGCCGTCACATCGTCTTCGACTTCAATATCATGATATTTACCAAAGGAGCAATGGGCTCTGACTGTTGCAGGCATCCCGCACATCCACTGCCACAGATCAAGTTGGTGTGGGCACTGGTTGAGTAAAACCCCGCCGCCTTCACCTTTCCATGTCGCACGCCATCCACCGGAATCATAATAACTCTGAGGGCGATACCAGCTGGTTATGATCCAGTTGGTACGTTTGATTTCACCAAGTTCACCCGAGTCGACCAGATCTTTAATTTTCTGATGAGCAGATATCGAACGCTGGTTGAACATGATCCCGAAAACCTTGCCTGACTTTTCGGCCGCCGCGTTCATCTCTCTGACATGCTTCGTATAAACACCGCTAGGTTTTTCGATCAACACGTGTTTGCCTTTATCGAAAGCCTTTATCGCCATCTCAGGATGAAAATAATGTGGTGTGGCAATCAGTATCGCATCAAGTTTCGCACTGTCAAGCATGGCGTCAATATGATCAAACACATCAACTTCCGAGCGGAGTTCCTTGTTAAACAATTCCAACTTTTCCGGTGCGATATCGGACACCGCCACCAGTTTTCCGCCTTCAATTGTTTTGATGTTGTCGGCATGAGTTTTGCCCATGTTGCCGTATCCAACCAATCCTATTTTTACTTTTTCAGACATTTTCGTTCCTAATTTACATAGTTTATATTGACGTGTATTATTTTAATCCTTTGGATGCCAAGAAATTATAGCTGCTGGCCAGACACTCGAATGGATCTCGGCCGTAACATTCATCCTGCTCTATGAGATACCATCTGCAATTGCTTTCGGCGGCGGCTGGGAGAATTTCATCCCAGTCGAGATTTCCCTCGCCAATGGCAGCCATCCTCTGCTCTCGTTTAGTACCGTCAAAAAATATCGACATATCCTTGAGATGGAACAGCGGCTGGCGATTGGGATATCTACGCACCCATTCAGCCGGGTTTCCACCACCCGCCTGCACCCAATACGTGTCAATTTCGGCTTTGAGCATTTCAGCAGGCGCTGTTTCGTAAAGCGATTCAAGCCATAACTTACCGTCGTATTTCACGAACTCATGGTTGTGGTTGTGGTATGAAAAATCAAGGCCGGCCGCCGCAAGTTTTTCCGCTACTGGTCCGAGTTGATCAACAAAACGCTTTATAGCATCAAGCCCGATCCAGTCCGCGCCAAACAGCCCGCCGATAGCAGCGTGCTTGCAACCCCATGTCAAATGCTCTTCGATTACGGCGTCGGTCTCGTTGAGAAAACGATCCCATGCCATGTGTGTACCAGCTACGGTGATTTGATTATCCTGGCAAATCTTCGCCACATCCTGGGGGTCGAGCGGGCCGATTGCGGATATCTGCACAGCGGTATAGCCCATCGCTGCGATTTTTTTGATCGTTTGCTCAAAGTCTACCAATGTCTGCGTAAATTTACGCACCGTATACAATTGAACGCCTAGTACATTTTGCATTTGCAAGATTCTCCAAAGTTTGGTATTGAACAAGAGATAAAGGCAATACCCAAGCACTTAAACTAACCTATTAATGGAAATATTTCTAATCTCTTTTAATCAAAAACTTGCTCAAAATGATCATTGTGCTTTTTGCAATTCTTGTTAAACTGAAGCATATCATGGCTGAATATCCTATCAATGTAATAAGCTTCAATATAAACAGTGCAGGCAAGGATTATTGTGTCCCGCCGCATAGACATAATTTTTGGCAGTTCTATTACTTAAAAGATGGTGATGTAGAAATGACGGTTTCCGAAAATAAGTTTTGTCTGACAAACGGCAACAGCATCCTCATTCCACCAAGAGTTATACGTTCGCCAAAATGTATTGGTAAGCCTCCATATTACATGTTCGTGTTATTCAAAAATATTTGCCTTGATATCGATGGGATGCGCGAAAAAGTACTTCATGCCCAATCCGAACAGCAGGATCAGGCCCAAAAAATATTTGATGAAATCAAAATGCCAAAAGATATGAATTCATCGTACCTCCTGACTTCCACTCTGATTAATTTGCTTATTGAGTTGCGGCGGATGCTGGAGCAGAAACAAACTTTCAGCGAGGAGTATTACGACGAAATCGTCTCAAAAGTAGACATGTACATGCGAAGTAATCTTCACTTACCGCTGCGGCGAAAGGATATTGCACATATTGCTCATGTCTCTCCGCCACATCTGGCCAGAATATTTCATCATGTTCTGGGAATGCCACCCCTGAAAAGGCTGACACAATTGCGGATGCAACACGCCAAGTTCCTCCTCAGCCAAAGCACCCAGCCCATAACAACAATTAGTGCGAATGTTGGATATGAATCGATAAGCCATTTTTCGCGATTGTTTCGAAAACACTCAGATAAATCTCCACGCCAGTTCCGAAAAGAGTTTTTCGAAAATTTAACGTAGCCCCAGCAAGACATAGTGCCATTTTTTAATCTGTCAATCCGAGGGCGAGAGTTTAACGCAGATAGAATAATTCTGAAAGGAAGAAGAATCGCAAAAAGCATCACAACCAATAGCGATTTACCTATCCTGGTTCCATGATGATTAATGTCCCTGACTCCTCGAGTAGGACTCGAACTTACAACCTAGCGGTTAATCAGCCTGCGGCTGACTCGCTCTACCAATTTTTGCATCCAGCCACTGGCGTCCGGCACCGGATTTAAGCCATTTTTCACGGGTCATAGCTTCAGCTCGGGTTTGATACTCTTCTGAATGGGCCAATTCCCATGTACCCGAATATTTGCTGGTGAAACGGAGAGCTTCAGAGAGTTTTCGTTCCGCAAATGGGGATTCTGTGGCAGAGCGTGGAAATCACACCGCCAGAATAGAACGTCAGAGAGCCAGCGAGAAGGTGGGGGAATCGCCCTAAGTCTTTGATAACATTGGGACTTTAACTGGTCTCGATTGTACTCATTCAGCGTTAAGTTGTTTCAGTCCATTCGAGACGGCGTCCAACAGTATACCAAGAACCAGTTCTCCCCCAAGGATCAGGCGATTGTTGTCCGAGTCTACATGAATTCCATGAGATAATTTGTTCCAATCAATCTGAACGGCATACCCTGTTTTATTGTCAAGTTCCAGTTGATCACCTTCGTGTACGAGTGGATTTCTTAGAAATTTGTAAAGGATTTGCTCAAATGGCAAAATTTCCCCCGTGTTGGGAACTTGAATATTATGAACTTGAGATCTTCCTGGCCTCCGCATTTGTTTCTTCAAAAAATCTTCGAAACGAACTCCAACCTTTTTTTCATTTGGAAAGTGTTGTCTTGCAAGGGCATCAACGGCACACAGGAGCAGGAGCATGGCACTATATTTCCGTTGGAAATTCAGAAGGCCAACGGCATCCTGAAGCATCCACCCTACATCATTATGAGGTAGTTTTATCTCAGAGTCAGACATCGGTATCTCCAAATGACAAAAAGCCTGCCTGATTTTTCAGACAGGCTTTTCGCCGTTAACTTTAACAGGGCGTTTTTACGCACCTGATTGATTTTGGCTCCCCGAGTAGGACTCGAACCTACGACCTAGCGGTTAACAGCCGCTCGCTCTACCAATTGAGCTATCGGGGAAAACTCCACCAACTCTGAAATTGAGGGACAGTACAATTTAGTGATTCACGGGGAAATGTCAAGCGATTTGGGATACTTAAGGGATTTTTTTTCGGTTTACGGGCGGTAACACTGCTTGTTTTTAAAGTTGTCGGTTATCTGTATTCAGCGTGCAGAAAGACCTATGAGCACCAAACCCTAGAGCAATTAACGATTAAGATGTGGGATGCCGCCGCCGCAGCCAGCATGAACCCCGCAGGTCAAGCGTTAATTGCCCTAATATCCAGAAGAACCATCGGCAGGCGGAATTCATTGGGAATTGGGAATTGGTCATTTTCTATCCCGGCCGATGCCACTTACCACGGGATAAAATCCTGCCCTTACTTGCCTTTGGGTTTCTGAAGCACCTGCAGTTCCGGGGACTCCTGAATGACTAAGCTGTTCGGGGCGACGGATTCGAGGATGTACACGTTACCACCGATCGTCGAGCCTCTACCGATAACCGTTTCGCCGCCGAGAATCGTGGCGTTGGGGTAAATGGTGACGTTGTTCTCGATCGTCGGGTGCCGTTTGGTGCCCTTAATGACGCGGCCTTTGGCATCCTTCGGGAAACTCTTGGCCCCGAGCGTTACGCCCTGATAAATCTTCACGTTGTTCCCGATTTTCGTCGTCTCGCCGATGACAACACCGGTGGCGTGGTCGATGAAGAACCGCTCACCGATGTTCGCTCCCGGGTGAATGTCTGCACCGGTAATGCTGTGGGCGTGCTCGCTCATAATTCTCGGCATGAGCGGAACGTCCAACGCCAGCAATTCGTGCGCGATGCGATAAATGGTAATCGCGTAGAAACCGGGATAGCAGTAGATGATCTCGTCGTGATTTTTGGCCGCTGGGTCGCCGTCTAAAAATGCATCCGCATCCATTGCAAGCGCGGCGCGGATGTCGGGGAGTTTCGCGAGAAACTTTCCGACGATGCGGTCGGCTTCGGGGTCGGAGCGGACACCTTTGTGGCAGTTGAGGCAGGGGCTTTTGGCGAGGCAGTTGAAAATCTGCTCGGCGAGCTCTCGACCTGTGCGGGCAAGGAGGTTACCGATATGATATTGCAGATTTTCCTCCGTCAGTTCCTTGTGTCCGAAGTATCCCGGAAACAGCAGCTGACGGATTTCTTCCACAACCGCAACGATCCTCTCGTGCGACGGTAGGCACGCCTCGTCAACACGCTGAATGTGCTGATGCTTGCGATAACTTTTTTGCAGCTGTTTCGTAAGGTCGCTTAGTTGTTCTTCAAATTCTGCATTCATGATATTTCCCGCAAATTAACGGTTTGTGTTGGCGTTCAACGCAGCGTCAACAATTGCCAGTGAATGACGCTATTTGATCTCAGAAAATTTGTTACCGGGTACGTGGCAGATCGGGCATTTTTCCGGCGCGGCGCCTTCGACGGTGTTACCGCAGACGGGGCACACGAAAATCGGCGTAGCTGTCAGATCGCCTCCGCCTTTAACGGCGTCGAGTGCCTTGGAGTATAACCCGTGATGGATTTCTTCGACAGCCATCGCATTCTGGAACGATACTTCCGCCTGCTTATTGCCTTCTTGCTGTGCCTCTGCGATGAACTTCGGATACATTTCCTGGAACTCGGCGCCTTCACCGGCGACGGCGGCTTCGAGATTTTCGGTAGTGGTTTTGACTCCGCCCATCACGCGAAGGTGTGCATGTGCGTGAACGGTTTCGGCAGCTGCGGCGGCACGGAAAAGTTTCGCCACTTGCGTTAGTCCGTCGGTGTCGGCTTTCTTGGCGAAGGCGAGATATGTGCGATTGGCTTGGCTTTCACCGGCGAAGGCTTCCTGAAGATTTTCCATTGTGCTCATTTGATGTCATCCTTTCGGGATTTGTAGTCTCATTTTGGGCGCGACACAACCTTCGCCCCGTCCGCCGCCAATCCTATGTCACCCCGCCGCTAATATCAATAGTCTATTTGGTTTGCTGGGGGCGGAAAAAAACGCCTACGCGAAGAAATGTCGCATGCTGCTGGCGATGGAAAAGAAAATCAGGATGCTGGAAATGTCCATGAGGCAGGATATAAACGGGCCTGACGTGACAGCTGGGTCGATGCCGATGCGTTTGAAGATAAACGGCAGCATCGATCCGAGAATGTTCGCCAACGTCACAGCTGCGATCATCGCGATGCCGACAGCCAGCGCGATTCCGGGTTCATGAGAAAACACCATCGCGATACTACCCGCCAGCACCGCCAGCACCACGCCCATGACAACTCCGCGTGACGCTTCACGCGTAAGCACTCGCAGCCAGTCGCCTAAGCTGATTTCGTTTACGGCGAATCCGCGAATCATAAGCGTTGAGATTTGTGCCCCGGTATTACCGGCCGCGGCGTTAATCAGCGGCATAAACATCACGATCAGCACGAGCAGTTCGGCAAACCCGTCCAGCAGCATCACCGCGAAAGTTTCCACGAGCAGCAGCAAAAGCAACCAGGGCAGACGCTTTGTCGCCATCCGCATGAACCCGGTGGCGAAGTAGCTTTCGTCCATGACCACGAGTGCCGCCATCTTCTGCATGTCCTCGGTGGTTTCTTCTTCCTGAATGTCCATGATGTCGTCGACGGTGACGATGCCCACCAGCGTACCTCTTTTGTCGACAACGGGCAGCACGAGGGCGTCGTACTTTTTGAATTCTTCGACGGCGACTTCCTGGTCGTCGGCGGCATCGAGGCTTGAGACCTGATTGTCCATGATGTCCGCGACGGTCTGGTCGGGTTCGGCGAGTACGATGTCTTCCAGCTGGATTTCGTCGAGCAGCTTCCAGTGGGCGTCGACAACATAGATGACGTTGAATGTTTCGCGCGTTTTGGCAAGCTTGCGAATCTGTTGCAGAACTTTTTCGATCGTCCAGTCTTCGCGGACGGCGATATAGTTGGGCGTCATCAACCGCCCGATGCTGTCTTCGGGATATCCCAGCAGGGTCCGAGCGATTTTCAGCTGTTCACCACGCAGCTGGTTCATTAACTTCTGCACCATTTCGCCCGGAAGTTCTTCAAAGAGTTCCGTCCGGTCATCGGGGGGCATTTCGTTGATGATATCGGCAACTTTTTTACCGGACAGCCTCGTCAGCAAATCTTCCTGCTTGTCGAGTTCCAATTCGCCTAGAATTTCGGCGGCCCGTTCGGTGGGTAAAAGACGAAACGCGATGGGGAGCTCATTTTCCTCGTCGAGTTCAGCGAGAACCTCGGCGAGGTCATGGATTTCCATTTCGCCCAGTTCAGACTTGAGCTTGAAGAATTCACCACCTTCAATCAATGATTTGATATCGAGTTGTGAGGTTTCTTCAATCATGATATTACCGGGGGCTTTGTAGTAACTGATGTTCGTGTTTCAAAAATACTGGCTTACTGGAAAGAATTTTTCCACCATTCGACAAAAATTTCGATTCCGCGTTTGAACTTTACTTTCGGTTCGTACCCGAGGAGTCTTTTTGCTTTTTTGATATCGGCGTAGGTTTGCTGGACATCTCCAGGTTGTTGCGGAAGGCGTTTGATGTTGGCGTTGCGTTTCGTGACCTGCTCGATGGTCTTTATCATTTCGTCGAGCGGGATCGGCGTTTCGCTTCCGAGGTTTATGATTTCGAATCCTTCGCAGCGTTCGATGGCGGCGACGGTTCCGTCGATTACATCAGAAATATAGGTGTAGTCGCGGGCGGAATCACCAGCACCGAAAACTTCGATAGGTTCGTGGCGCAGGATGTTCGCGGTGAACTTGTGTATCGCCAGGTCCGGGCGTTGCCGCGGGCCAAAAACCGTAAAGTATCGCAGCGCCGTCACCGGCAAACCGTAAATTTTGTGATACGCATGGGCCATCAACTCGGCGGCGCGTTTTGTTGCGGCGTAGGGGCTTATGGGGTTGTCGGCGTGGTCGGCTTCGCTGAAGGGCAGTTTGGGATTGTTCCCGTAAACGCTCGACGACGACGCGAAGATGAACTTCGGGACGCTCGCGTTTTTGACCGCCAGGTTCAGCAGGTTCAGCGTGCCGAGGATATTGGCTTGTTCGTATCCGACGGGATCCTCGATTGACGGACGAACACCAGCCTTGGCGGCGATGTGGGCGACGGCGTCGATGTCTTTACATTTGTTGTTCCACATCTCTCGCAAATCATCGGCAGCCCTGATGTCCGTCTGGAAGAACTCGAAATTCTTATCGTGTAAAAACGATTTGAGGTTCGCTCGTTTCATCTGGTCGTCGTAGAACGGATCGAAATTATCCAGACCGATTATCTGATGGCCTTGCGCCAGCAGTCGCTCGCATAAATGCGAACCGATGAATCCCGCAGCTCCGGTAACCAGAATTCGCACGATTATGATTCCTTCTTTTTGTTGGCCAGTGCATTGGCTCGGCCGATGCATAGGTAGTCGATTCCGGCGTCGTTGACATATTCGGCGTCGTAGAGATTTCGGCCGTCAAAAATCACCGGGCATCGCAGGGTTTCGGCGACATGTTTGAAGTCCGGCGTGCGGAACTCCATCCACTCGGTGCAGATGATCAAACCGTCGGCGTCTTGCAGCGGTTCGTAGACGTTCTCGTGATACGTAATAGTGTCGCCGAGTTCATCCTTCGCTGTGTGATGCGATTGTGGGTCGTGGGCGGCGATGGTGGCACCGGCCTGGCGCAGCTGTTTGATGAGCTTCACCGAGGGCGCCTCTCGCATGTCGTCGGTACGCGGTTTAAACGCAAGGCCCCACATGGCGAACTTTTTACCCGCAAGGTCACCGTCGTAGTAGTTGCTGATTTTGTTGAACATCATGTCGATTTGCCGATTGTTTGCATCTTCGGCGGCGGCGACGACACCAGATTTCACACCCGCGACTTTGGCGGTGTGGATCAGGGCTTTGACGTCTTTCGGGAAGCACGACCCACCGTAACCCAAACCGGGGAACAAAAACGCCTTGCCGATTCGATGATCGCTGCCCATACCCGCGCGAACGTGTTGGATGTCGGCTCCGACGGTTTCGGCCAATTGTGCCATCTCGTTCATGAAGCTGATTCGCGTTGCCAGCATTGAGTTGCATGCGTATTTGGTAAGCTCGGCACTGACGGGATCCATGAACAAAATTCGCCGGCCTTGCCGCATGAACGGGTCGTAAATGTGTGCCATGATCTTTCGTGCCCGTTGGCTGTCAGTGCCGATTACCACGCGGTCGGGGCTGAGGAAATCGTCGACAGCTGAACCTTCCTTCAGGAATTCCGGATTGCTGACGTAATCGAATTCGACGTCGGTATGCTTGCGGATGATGTCGCACACGAGCTTCGATGTTCCGTCGGCGACGGGGCTTTTTCCGACGACGACCACGTAGTTCTTGATGCTCTTGCCGATCTGCTCGGCGACGGTTTCTACATAGGACATATCCACCGATCCGTCGTCCTGCGAGGGTGTTCCCACGGTAATGCCGATGATTTCTGCATCGGCGGCGGCGGTGGCGAAGTCGGTAGTGTACGAAATTCGCTTGGCCTTGTAGTTTTCTTCCAGCAGTTCACCAAGCCCGGGTTCGTAGATCGGCACTTCACCGCGCAGCAGCATCTCGATACGTTCAGGGTCGGAGTCGACCATTGTGACTGTGTTACCGGTACTGGCGTAGCATGCACCGGCGACAAGCCCGACATATCCGCTACCCGCTATCATTATTCGCATGAATCGTTCTCCTGTCGAACGCTGTTAATCATATGTTGAGTGGGAAATCAATGGGAGAAACTAAAAATACCTCATTTCGGCGTCATAAGCAAGGGGAGGGCGAAAAATGTCACTCGCCCTTTAACGGCCTGGTCATGAGGTTGAGGATCGCATCTCGCGGCGGGACAGACTCGAAAAGCACCTGGTAGATCGCTTTGGTTATCGGCATGTCTACATTTTTGGTGATCGCCAGTGCGTTTACGCTTTTGGTGGTGCTTAATCCTTCGACCACGCCGCTTGCCGACTCGCAGCCCTGGGTAACGCTTTGCCCCGATCCGATGGCCTGGCCGAAAGTACGATTGCGTCCCACAGGCGAAAAACATGTCGTTACCAGATCGCCCATCCCGGACAGTCCGGCGAAGGTTTTGGCGTCGGCACCGCAAGCCAGCCCGAGTTTTGTGATTTCGGCCAACCCGCGGGTCAGCAGGGCAGCTTTGGCGTTGACGCCGTACTGTAATCCGTCGAGGCACCCGGCGGCGATGGCGATTACATTCTTGGTCGCCCCGGCAAGCTCCACGCCGACAATATCCGGGTTCGTGTAGACGCGGAAATAGTCCCGCGCGATGCAACGTTGGATTTTCTCGATGAGGTCGGGCGATTTACCCGCAACCGTCACGGTAGCTGGGAGTTTATCGGCAATTTCCGGTGCAATTGACGGGCCGGAAAGGGCGGCGACTTCGCGTGCGGGATTCTGCAGCACTTCCAAAACGATTTCCGATGGACGTAGCAGCGTGTCGTTTTCGATGCCTTTGGTTACGGAGCATATCGGCAGGTCGGTGGGGGTGTCTGGGGCCAGACGCGTCCACACGCCGCGGAGAAATTCCGTCGGTACTGCGGATATGGCAAATTCGGCGTTGCGGAGTGCTTCGGTGGCGTCGCAAGTGATGTTGATGTTGTCGGGGAGCTTGGTTCCGGGTAAGAATCGCACGTTTTCGCGGGCTGAGGCCATTTCGCGTGCCTGATTCTCAAACGCCGACCACAACTGCACATCATGCCCGTTTTCAGCGAGCATTATCGCGCAAAGCGTACCCATTGCCCCGTCGCCGATAACTGTAACTTTCGTAACCATTGACGTAGGTTACCCCCGCAGCCTAGAGATGTCCAGCCCCTAGCAACGATTTCAAATCCGTGAGCGCAAAAAAAAGGGCTGGCCTTTCTGCACCAACCCTATATCCAACGGTGCACCCGAAAGCATTACCGAACCCCACTGTTCGGCCGGGCCACCGAAAATTACTCAAAAGCAGCTATGTCGGAGTCGCATACGGGAAATTCAGGAGAAACGCTCGTAACTACCTGCTGCCGCGAACCATTGGCAAAGCCAGGATGACTCACCCTAAACTTGATCATCGCCTCAGACGGGCTGTTGGCCTCAACGCTTTCAGTGCGTGGCCCATTGCCTGATCCTTTGTATCGCACTAGATATGTCATTTTGGGTCCTCCTGACAATTACGACGAATCAACTCTCAATACACCAACAGCCTAAGATTAAAAAACCACAAAAGGCAAATCTGTTTTTTTTTAATATGAAATTTTCCACATTTTTTTTTTGGTAGCGATTGTCTATACCACCTCCAGATACAACAAAGGTGTGCCAAAATTCGCCCGCAAAATCCGTTGCTTTCGGCATTGCTGCTGCGTAATCTACATGAGCATCGATGAGATTTCGTTGAGTGGATAGTCAACAGGCCGACGGGCAATACATGTTCGTCCATGAAACAGAGGAATATCCCATGAAACGTAGCAACATGCTGAAGGTTCTGAATCCGATTCTCGCGGTTTTGTTTTTGAACCAAATTCTGACCGGTGCTTTTCACGGAGCACTCCCGCACGAAGCATTCGAAATTCTGCACGAGGTAAGCGGGTTTGTTCTCGCCGGTGTTGTCGTGCTGCACGTGATTCTGAATTGGAACTGGGTAAAAGCCAACTTTTTCAAGAGCTCGCCCACCGAATAAGCAAATTCGCGGCCGACGAGCAAAAATCGTAAAAGGCAGCGGGGTTGTGTGTTGATTTTGCCGAACGTCAGGGGTATTCTGGCGCGGTTGGCTGATAGTCAGGCACTGATATTTAGCAAGTACAGGCTTGCCAAAGATGTAGGAGTAGAGAACGGGATATTTTTACGGCAATACTTTTGAGTGGGATTCCTGTATTAGCGTCAGCGTGTTTTTATCCAGAAAACGGAGTGGTTGATAATGCAAAAAGAAAAGTCCATTGTTTTATTTAACCAACAACAAGTCCGCCGCCATTGGGATGAAGAAAAAGAGCTATGGTATTTTTCAGTTGTAGACATCGTTGCGGTTTTGACAGAAAGTGTAAATCCCCAGGCATATTGGAGAAAACTCAAAGAAAGGCTGAAAAAAGAAGGCAATGAAACTGTGACAAATTGTCACGGTTTGAAAATGCAGGCTGCTGATGGGAAAATGAGACTGATTTAAGGTTGAGGGATAAAAAAAGCAAGTTGCTGGACGAATGATATTTTCGGATTTTACCCTGAATATAAACATAGTAAAATTTGATTACGAAAGAGAAGATTTGGAGTTAACGATGGTTTCGCAGAAAGACATACTGGCGGAGAGTTCACAGGTTTTGATTGAAAATTACGGGCGGCTGCCGTACGCAATGGTTCGCGGTGACGGTGCCAAAATCTGGGACGCCGACGGGCGCGAGTATCTGGACTTTTTCCCTGGGTTCGGGGCCGGTGGTGTTGGGGGGCATTGTCATCCGAAAATCGTCGAGGCCATCCAGACGCAGGCCGGTGTGCTGCTGAGTCATGGTAACCTCTTTACCAACGAACCGCAGGTTGACCTTGCCCAGCGAATCACGAAAAACGGTTTCGGTGGCAAGGTGTTTTTCTGCCACAGCGGCGGCGAGGCCAACGAAACTGCCCTCAAGCTCGTACGGCTGGCGGCGCGGGGCGAGCGACGCAGCGACGGGCCGTTCAAGGTCATCAGCTTTTCCAACTGCTTCCACGGACGAACCATGGGCGGGTTAAGCCTCACCCCCCAAGCGTTTCAGGTTGGTTTTGAACCGATGGTTCCCGGAAATGTAATGGTCGAGTACGGCAACATCGCAGCTGTCGAGGCGGCGATGGATGACGACACGGCTGGTGTGTTTATCGAACCGATCCAGGCCGAGGGCGGAATGAACGTTCCGACTGTTGAGTTCATGCAGCAGCTGCGGAAGCTTTGCGACGAGCGCAATGTGCTGCTGGTATGCGACGAAGTTTGGACAGCCCCCGCGCGAACCGGCAAGATGTTTGCGTATCAGCATTACGGAATCGAACCGGACGTAATGACGCTGGCCAAGGCAATCGGCGGTGGCACGCCGATGGGTGTGTGCGTGGTAAGTCCGAAATACGCCGACGTACTCGTACCCGGCACGCACGGTTGCACGATGGGCGGAAATCCGCTTTGTGCCGCTGCCGGGGCAGCTGCGATGAAACTTATCGAGGATGAAAATCTGCTTACCCGGGCGGTTGATCTCGGTGAAAAAGCGATGCAGCAGCTGACCGCCGCCGACTTGCCGGGTGTTGCGGAAATTCGCGGTAAGGGCCTGATGATTGGGCTGGAACTCGAAGAATCTTTCCCCGCCGCCGACATATGGAAAAAATGTATGGAGGCCGGGCTGATAATTTGCGTCGCCAAGAACAATGTGCTGCGTGTCGCACCTCCGCTGACGATTGAGCAGGACGTGCTGGGTCAGGGCCTGGAGATACTCATCAAGGTTATGAAGGGCCATGGCAGGGCTGGCAAATAGAACCTCACTTGTAGTGAATTTTATTAGCCCCCACGCTAGTGGGTTGAAACGCCCGCCCCGCTGGAGTATCATGTCGCAACAATGCAACGGATTTACGTAGACAATTCGGCAACGAGTTTCCCGAAACCCCCGGCGGTGACGGAGGCGATGGTGCAGTTCGCCACGCAGTGCGGTGCGTCGGCTGGCCGCGGTGCCTATGAAGAGGCCCGCAGCTGCGAGCAAATTCTCGCAACCGCCCGCCAGCGAATCGCAAAACTAATCAACGCCGAGTCGTCCGAACGAATTGTGTTTACCATGAATTGCTCGGAGGGGTTAAACACGGCGATCCGCGGAATTCTCAACACGGCCCCAGCCGGTACGCACGCGATTACGACGGCGATGGAGCATAATTCCGTGTTGCGGCCGCTGAATGCGCTTGCCGAGCAAACCGGGCTTATCCCCGAGTTCGTTGCGTGCGATTCGCAGACCGGGTTAGTCGACCCCGACGACATCCGCAAGGCCATCCGCCCTACGACGAAACTTATCGCGTGCGTGCATGTGTCGAACGTTACCGGGTCGCTTCAGCCGATAGACGCAGTTGCCGCCATCGCCCGCGAAACCGAAATCCCCTGCGTTATCGATGCTGCCCAGTCCATCGGGCATGTGGAAATCGACGTGCAAAAACTTGCCGCCGACTTTGTTGCGTTTCCGGGGCACAAGGGTTTACTAGGCCCGCTCGGGACGGGTGTGCTGTATGTCAAACCCGGTGCGGAAAAGATTTGCCACACCATGAAGGAAGGTGGAACCGGCACGGTCAGCGAGCTGGCGACGCATCCTGAGACCATGCCGGACAAATACGAGATCGGCTCGCACAATGCCATCGGGCTGGCTGGGCTTAGCGAGGGTGTTGCGTGGGTGCTCGACCGCGGCGTCGATTCGCTACGTAAGCACGACCGCCGCCTGTGCGAAGTTTTCCTCACCGCTACTGCCGATGCAGAAAATCTAACCGTCTTTGGCCCGGGGCTCGATATGCTCGACCATCGAACGGGAGTTTTCAGCGTGAAAGTAGGGGGGCTGAGTCCGCACGAGTTGGCTGCTCGGCTTGAGAGCGAATTTGGAATTCTCACTCGCCCGGGGGTTCACTGTGCACCATTTGCACATCAGACTATCGGCACGCATCCGGTTGGGACTACGCGACTGAGCTTCGGGGCCTTCACCACCGAACAGCAAGTCCTCACCGCCGCCGACTCACTCGTAAAAATCGCACAGCAGCAACTCGCAACATCGGCGTAACCCCGGATATTTTCGCCCCAAATGCTGGGAGATTCCCCGCAAGACTCGAAATTTGCATTTCTCTACCATCCCACCGCTTATTACCGTTTCTCATTTTGGTTCTCAGCGTTATTTGTGTCACATCTGAGTTACTAGATTATAAGGCCTCCTTTTTGTCCTTGTAAACATTGCTTATAATCAAGCAGTTTCGTTTTGACTGTATCAGTTTTGTCAATTTTAACTATTAGAAAATCTAATAAAATAACGACTTGACTTTTGAAAAAATTATTATAACCTTGCAGAAACGTAACTCGTACAGAAATGTTGTGTTGCGAATAATTTTTGGGCATAGAATCTGACAAGTCACTGGATTTGCTGATTTGTTGCTCCGATTAAGCAAATAGCAGGCCGATGGGCGTGGGCGTCCAGGAACACGGCCTTGTCCCCCTAACATGCACCGCAAAGTGTGCAAGGAGTTTTGGAATGTCGTCTAAAGCATTTGTTGAAGATGTAATGGCTACCGCAATCGCCCGTAATCCCGGCGAGGCTGAATTTCACCAGGCCGTCCGTGAAGTTGTCGAATCGGTGGCGGTGGTAATCGGAAAAAATAAAAGTTTCGCCGACAGTCGAGTTGTCGAGCGAATGATCGAACCTGAGCGTCAGGTTATTTTTCGCGTTCCGTGGATGGACGACAGTGGAAAGGTTCAGATCAACCGCGGGTTCCGCGTTGAGTTCAGCAGTGCGATTGGCCCTTATAAGGGCGGGCTGCGTTTTCACCCGTCGGTTTACCTTGGGATTATCAAGTTCCTCGGTTTCGAGCAGATTTTCAAAAACGCCCTGACGACGACGCCGATCGGCGGAGGTAAGGGCGGTAGCGACTTTGACCCCAAGGGCAAGAGCGACATGGAAGTCATGCGTTTCTGCCAGAGCTTCATGAGCGAGCTGTTCCGTCACATCGGCCCGGACACTGATGTACCTGCGGGTGATATTGGTGTTGGCGGCCGCGAGATTGGTTACATGTTCGGGCAGTACAAGAAGCTGACGAACACATTCACCGGCGTGCTGACCGGCAAGGGCCTCGAGTGGGGCGGATCGCTCGTGCGAACCGAAGCCACTGGTTACGGGCTGGTTTATTTTGTCACGCGACAGCTGCAAGATTTGGGCACCGACTGGAAGGGCAAGAGGGTTGTGGTTTCCGGTAGCGGAAATGTCGCGATCTATGCGACCCAGAAGGTTCACGAACTTGGCGGAACGGTTGTCGCGGTCAGCGACTCGGGTGGATACATCGTTGACGAAAGCGGCATCAATGTCGATACCGTCAAACGCATCAAGGAAATCGAACGTGGGCGAATCAAGGAATACGTCGACGCACATCCGTCGGGGCAGTACTTTGAAGGTTGGGAAGGCATTTGGAGCGTCAAGTGCGACGTGGCCTTACCGTCGGCAACGCAAAACGAAATCGACGGAAAAGCAGCACAGACGCTCGTCAACAACGGGTGTATCGCTGTCGGTGAAGGTGCCAACATGCCGTCGACGCCTGAAGCTGTAGAAATTTTCCAGAGCAATAACGTTTCGTTCGGCCCGGCCAAGGCGGCAAACGCCGGTGGCGTGGCTACGAGTGCGTTGGAAATGGCCCAGAACTCGATGAGAATCGCCTGGCCGTTCGAAGAAGTCGATTCCCGCCTTAAGACTATCATGAACGCCGTCTACGATCAGTGTGTCGCAGCTTCAGACGCCTACGGCATGAAGAACGACCTCGTAGCCGGTGCCAATATCGCCGGTTTCATGAAGGTTGCAAATGCAATGGTCGCCCAGGGGCTTGTATAAGAAGCTAGGGACTAGGCAATAGGGACTAGGCAATAGGGATTAGGCACTAGCTGATAGTGGCCGATTCTGAAGAGTTGAAATAAAATCGGTGTCTGTGGATGTAACAATTCACAGGCACCGTTTTTTTATGGATGGGTAGAACGCAATCGGCGATTAAAACACTATTGCCTAGTCCCTAATCCCCAGTCCCTAATTAAAATTCGTTCATGTCGCGTTCGGGGAGAACTTTGCGGATTATCAGGTATCGCCGCCCTTTGTAGTGTGTCACGATTCCCGAGATTCGCAGCTCCAGGTCTCGCGTACCCAGCGTTTGGGTCATACCGCGAGCCTCTTCGAAGGTTTTATTCGGGAGAATTCGCATCGGAGGTTCGCGGAGCGTATTGTCGCTTTTGAATCGCACCTCCCACCAGCCTTGCTTGTCTTTTTTCTTGATCCTGACAATACGGTCGATGACCAGCGTTTTTTTACCGGACTCAAACGGTTTTTTCCCAGCCGGTGCCACCGACTCCTGATTTTCTGCAGCGTCGCGCGTTTTTGCGGGCCTGACCAGAACCGCCGTGCCCAGCGTTCTTCCTGTTTGCATTTTTCCGATCAAGTCAGTAGTCGCGACATCTTGGTTCGGGTCGGTGGGTTTGGTGGTGGAGGTTTTTGATTCGTCTTTGGGTTCCGGGGCTTTGGCGATTGTCACTCGCGTTGGTAGCAGATACACCAGCTCGAGAGTGACTTCCTTGTTATCGACGACCACCTTTTCTTTGCAGACGGTAATTTCACCGCTGAGTACGAATCGGGTGTCGGGTTTTTTCGCGATGATTTCTTCGATGCTCTCCAATAACCGGCAGGGGAGAATTTTCATATCCACGAGTTGGTACGTTGGGCTGTCGGCCTCGAACTTCGCGACCATCCAGTGCTCTTCAGGATGCTTACTGACGGTGGCGGTCTGATTTATCACCATGCTCCCGGGTGTGGGAATAAATTTCCGTGTGATCTTACCCGTCCGCCGCTTGTGCGTTACGCTCTTGGGTTTCGTGACCGGCACCTCGCCCCTTTCACGCAGCTGTCGGATTTCGTCATCACTGATACCGGCGATTGGCTTGGCAGTGGTATCGGATTCGTCTGCGGGTTTTGTTGTCGGGATCGGCGCGGGTTTAAGTTCATCGTCGGCGGCGGTCAGGGGTGAGTCTTCGTCCGATGTATTTTTATTGTCGGAGTCGGCCGGTTTGGTTTTTGCCAAATCTTCCAGCTGTACGGGCGCATCGGATGCCCCCATGACAGACGCGATTCCCGCGAAGCTGGCACCAAACAGAATCGCTGCGATTATAATATGCGAAAAATGCGAAAAGGTTATTTTCATGTTTTGGTTCCGAAGTTACATAACCCCGATATTTTACCTTTTGTCGCCTTGCGGTTCAATTGTTCCGGGCGATTACAGGGCGGGAAATATTTCGGATAATTTCTCGGGATTCTCAAGAAGCGAGACAAAACCCTTTGAATCCGGGCGTTGCGAGGCCATCATGTCGACCAGCGGTGCCCAGAAATTTCCCATGCAAACGATTGGTTTTTCGGGGGCATTTTTCCAGAACCCCTTGCTTTTGGCTTCCCACACCATCGAAAGTTCCACGAGCGTGCCCGTCCCACCGGGCAGCGTGACGAATCCGCAGGTGGCGATATCGATGAGCGTGCTCAATCGTTCGTCGTAGTTTTTCGTTACGATTCCGCGGGTGATGTAGTCGTTTGGGGCGGAGTTCCAGATGCTGCACGAAACTCCGACCACCTCACCGCCGTTTTTTCGTGCCCCGCGAGCAGACGCCTCCATCGTTCCGCGATATCCACCGTTGGCGATGGTGTATCCGAGGGCAGCGAGCTTGGCGCCGACGGTTTCGGCGAGCGCATATTCGTCGCTACCTTCGAGCGGGTCACCCGATCCGAAAATCGTGACGATTTTTTTTTCAGCGCCGATGGGCATCGGTTATACGCCTTTTCGCGTGTGGTTCAGTAGTCCGCCGTTGGCGAGAATCTTTCGCTGTCGCGGAGCCAGCATCACCTTGCATTCAAAGCTGGTTTTCTTCGTGACGTTTTCGACGGTAACGGTATCTGCAGAGGCGATAGCTTCGCCGGTGCCGGAGATTTTCAGTTCGTCTTCGGCGTCGATTGTGTCGTAGTCGCTTGGGTTGCAGAACGCCAGCGGAAGAATCGCGAAGTTCACGAGATTGGCCTGGTGGATTCGCTCGATGGACTTTGCGATGACGGCGCGGATACCGAGATACATCGGGCAGAGTGCGGCGTGTTCGCGTGACGACCCTTGCCCGTAGCTTTCACCGGCCACGATTACTCCACCAACACCCGCAGCTTTGCACGCCAATGCGCGATCCGCAAACGAGGGTTTTCTGTTGCCTTCTTCGTCTTCATCTTCGGTAAAACAGTCGAAAACGTACTTGGCGTATTCGGGTACGTTGGAGCGATATTTCAGCAGTGAACCGGCCGGCATTATATGGTCAGTCGTGATCTTGTCTTCGACCTTGATTACGACCTTGGCGGAGAGTTCGTCGGGTAGTACCTCACCGGCGGGGGGTTTTACGATTGTGCTGCCGCGCACAACCTCAATGCCAGCTGCCTCGGATTCGTCGGGGGGTGCCTGCAGCATGCCGTCGTCGATCAGGAATTTTTCCGGCAGCGGAATCGTGGGATATTCGATGCCGAGTTTCGTCGTCAGGTCGCGCGGGTCGGTAATTTCGCCCGTCAGTGCAGCGGCGACGGCGGTTTCGGGCGAAACAAGATATACGGTGTCGCCCTTAGTGCCGGTTCGCCCGGCGAAGTTTCGGTTGAAGGTTCGCAGGGAGATCGTGTTCTCGGCGGGGCTGAAACCTTGACCGATGCAAGGTCCGCAGCCGGACTCGAGAATTCGCCCGCCCGCGGCGATGATGTCGGCAAGTGCGCCGTTTTCGCCCATCATCGTCAGCACCTGCTTGCTGCCCGGCGCGATGCCGAGTTCCACGTCGGGATGAACCCGGCGTCCTTTGAGAACCGCAGCTACGAGCATCAAATCCTGGAAGCTGCTGTTCGTGCAAGATCCAATCACGACCTGTCGCACCGGTTTGCCGACTTCGTCTGCGATTGTTCGCACATTGTCGGGGCTTGGTGACAGCGTGCCCATCGGTTCGAGTTCGCTGAGGTCGATTACGACATGCCCGAACGTAACGTCCACCATGCCGGTTGTGTCGGGTTGCGAAACTTGCACGTCGGAGCAGAATTTGCGGATGTTTTCGATGGTTGCAGCGTTTTGCTCGGCGTGCAGATGTTTGGTGATCGGCCCGTAGACGGCGTCTGCGTCGGCGGCGATCGGAACGTAAACGTCACCGCGTCCCTGGGCTTCGAGAAACGCTCGCGTCTGCTCGTCGGATGGAAATACGCTGGTCGTTACCCCGAGTTCGGCACCCATGTTTGTGCAGGTCGCCCGCGTAGGAGCCGCCAGCGACGCAACACCAGCACCGAAATACTCGACCATGCACGCGACATTGCCTTTTGTCGTCAGAATGCTCAACAGCCGCAGAATGATGTCCTTACCGGTAACCCAAGGTTTGAGTTGCCCTTTAAGCTCTACGCCGATTACGCGCGGGGCTTGCGTGTAAAACGCACCACCGCCCATGGCGACGGCAACGTCGAGACCCCCGGCACCGATGGAGATCATTCCCATTCCGCCGCCAGTTGGTGTATGACTGTCAGAACCAAGCAGCGTGGCACCGGGGCGAGCGAATCGCTCGAAGTGGACCTGATGGCAGATGCCGTTTCCGGGGCGTGAGTGATATGCACCGACTTTGCGGGAAACCGACTGCAGGTAGAGGTGGTCGTTGTGATTTTCCGGGCCGAACTGCGACATGTTGTGATCAACATAGCTGACCGATGCTTCGGTGGCGACCTGCGGAATTTCCATCGCCTCAAGCAACAAAAACGCCGTCGTGCCCGTGGCGTCCTGTGTGAGAGTCTGATCGATGCGAATACCGATCTCATTACCGGGTGTGAGTTGCCCCTCGACTAAGTGGTCTTCCAGAATTTTGTAAACAAGCGTTTTGCCCATGAGATAATGCTCCGTAAAATCTTATAACATTTTTCGAACAAAACATGATACCAAATTGTGGCGTGATAGACAACACGCAGGTTGCAAAACATCCTATGGGTGAGCGACCTGATTTTCTGGCGGGGGCTGGTTCTTGTTTTTCTTTTTGATTTTAACCCCGTAGGGGTGGTCAGAATTTAGCCGTGGGCGTCAGCCCACGGTGTAGGGCCAATAGATACATCAGCCCTGAAAGGGCGATA
>DAOVZK010000057.1 GCA_030635145.1 Planctomycetota bacterium
CGATTACTACTCAGCCAACAAGAAATTCATCAACGATAATGATATTCAAGTTCAGTACTGCTGGGCACATCTTGTCAGAGACATCAAGTTCCTGACGACATTGAGCTACAAAACCGTTCAGCGTTGGGCTGAAGTGTGTTTATGGGCGTTACAGGACTCGAACCTGTGACTTCTTCCTTGTAAGGGAAGCGCTCTAGCCAACTGAGCTAAACGCCCGATATCGGTGTTTCCCGCGGGGGAATCGCCAACGTGGGGGGGCATTGTAGTAATTTGATTGGGGCTTGGCAAGAAATAATCGGAATTTACGGCGAATTGTGCGAAAATTTTAGCGGGGTTGGGTGGTAGTGGCGGCGAGGCAGAAAAATTGCGTCGCCGAGTTTTTCGCGTGTAGCGAATTTGTGATTGAGGATTCATCTCACGCGTGTATTATCGTTGCTATGGATCATCAAAACTCACGCCCGCTGCGAATGCTGTTCTGGGAGAGCACCTGGAAATGCAACCTGTCGTGCCAGCATTGCCGCCGCCTCGACGCCCCCGACAGCGACACCGAGCAACTAACCACCGACGAAATGTGCGCGGTGCTGGACTCAGCTGCGACGCTTGGAAAACCGATCATCGTTTTTTCCGGCGGCGAACCGCTCCTGCGCGACGATTGGGAGCAGATTTCCGCCCACGCCAAGTCGCTGGGATTACCAACCGCGCTTGCGACGAACGGTACACTTATAACCCCCGAACTTGCCGTCCGAATCGCACCTGCGTTTCGGCGCGTGTCCGTCAGCCTCGACGGAACCGACCCCAAAACTCACGATGCCTTCCGCGGAGTCGTCGGCGCATTTGATGCTGCCCTTGCTGGTATCGCGGCGCTGAGGGCGGAAGACGTTGACGTGCAGATAAACGTTACCGTCACCACGCACAATGTCGATCAGCTCGACGCCATGTACGCATTGGCCGAAAATGCAGGAGCGATGGGGATTCACATGTTTTTGCTCGTGCCCGTCGGGTGTGGTGCGGAAATTCCCGTGTCGCAGCAACTGACGCCCGAGCGATACGAGCAGACGCTAAACTGGATTTGCGATCGCCAGGCCGCCGGGCCGTTGGAGATTCGTGCGACTTGCGGGCCGCACTATTATCGAGTGGCTGCCCAACGCGATATGGACGTCTCGCACTCACGCGGATGCCTCGCCGGTGTTGCGGTGGCCTTTGTTTCGCATAACGGGGAAGTTTTCCCGTGTGGATATCTGCCTGTGGGTTGCGGATCGGTGAAAGACAAACCGCTCGCCGAGATTTGGAACTCGTCGGAAGTTTTCAGCGACCTGCGAGACTACGGTAAGCTCAAGGGAAAGTGCGGGTGCTGCGGGTTCAAGCAAATTTGCGGCGGCTGCCGCGCCAGAGCCTACGCCGCCACCGGCGACTACCTCACCGAAGAACCGTTCTGTATAGAAGGTTGAAAATCGCGTGAGTCAGCGGGGGGTTAATCTTTTGTGATGAACTCGGCGGGGTGTTTGGCGTTTTTTGGCCCGTCGCCTTGCAGGAAATCTTGCAAAAAGCTCGCAGCTGCGACAGCATCTTGATGGGCGCGGCGTTTTTTTCGCGTGAGATGACCCGCCAATGCCTTGTCGGCATCGAAGCTGCTTAATCGCTCATCCCACATTCGCACATCCAACCCGCTGTGCTGTGCGAGTTTTTCGGCGAACCGCAACGCCTCCATCGCTTGCGGGCCGATGGTGTCGTCCATGTTCAGTGGAAGCCCCACGACGATACCGGCGGGGTCGTACTCTTGCGAAAGTTTGCAGATTCGTTCGTGAATGTCGGCTGACGGTTCGGTATTGAGAACCGAAAGGGGGGTTGCGAAACCGTCCTCGGTGTTGCCAACCGCCACGCCGATTCGCTTATGACCATGATCAAGTGCTAACCAGCGTGGCATGAGTGTCTCCCTTTTGCAGCTTCATCGCCGTTATAAGAACCGGTCGCCGTAATGTTTTTCGATGGCGGCGACGAGTTCCTTGAGGCGTTGGTCGTCGGATTTTTTGCAAACCAGCGTGGCGTCATCGGAATGAATCACGATACAGTCGTCGATGCCAAGCAGCGAAACCATATGCTCGCCCGACGAGACGATTACGTTGCGGAAGCTGTCCATGACAACGTGATTTTTCGCCAGCACCACGTTACCGTGCGTGTCCTGTTTCAGCACGTCTTCCAAGGCCGGCCACGATCCCAGGTCGATCCATTCGCAACCCAGGTCGACCATCAAAACCTTCGCGGCCTTTTCCATGATCGCGTAGTCGATGCTGATTTTTTCCAGCGTGGGATAGATTTGGTCGAGCAGTTTTGTGATGTCTTTACCGGCGGCGACGGCGGGTGCGATTGGCCCGAGTTTGTCGAACGAATCTGGTAAGAATTCCTTGATGGCTGCGCGAATCGCTCCGACTTTCCAGACGAACATTCCGCTGTTCCAGAAGTAGCGGCCGCTTTCAACGTACTGCCTCGCCGTGGCGTGCTCGGGTTTTTCCCTGAAGCTTTTGACCTCGTAGACCCCATCGGTATCTTCATCGGCGCACTCGATATATCCTAGTCCGGTGTGCGGCCACGACGGACGAACGCCGAATGTCAGCAGGGCGTCGGGTTGTGCTTCGGCGGCGGTCATGGCGAGATTAACGGAGCGGACGAAGCTTTCTTGCGGGCGAATGATGTGGTCGGCGGTGAAGACAACCATTGTGGCGTCGTCGTCTTTACCGGCGAGAATTTCAGCACCGAGCGCGATAGCGTTTGCCGTATCGCGGCCGATGGGTTCACCGACGATGTTTTCACGCGGTAACTGCGGTAGAACCTCGGCGACCTGGTCGGCGTACTCCTGATTCGTGATAACGAAAATATTTTCCGTCTCGAAAATCCCATCCAGCCGCTCGACGGCGATTTCGATGAGGCTTTTGCCTTCGACGAGACGCAGGAGCTGCTTGGGGCAGTTTTGACGAGAGTGAGGCCAGAGACGTTTGCCGGAACCACCGGCCATTATAACGGCGTAACGCATACTTAAGACTCCTTCTTAACTATTACGGCCCCCTGTCCTACCCGAAATATTTCGGGCAATGAAAATCCACACGACCCTGTGTAGAAATAACCAGCGATTAAACTTACCTGTTTCTTTTCGGAAAAGCAACCAGAGAAACTACAGTTTTTTCACTCGCCAGAGTCGTTGGCCGGGCCAGGCTTCTTCCGATGGGATTTTTTCGTCTGCTTTTCGACAACGTCGCTGGTTTTTCCAAAGTTTGGTGTGCGCGGTTTGACCTCTTTCAGCGGGGCCTTCTGAGTGGGGTCTTTATATAGATGCACGTTGTCCCAGAGGTATGTTCCGGGCGGCCAATAGCTGTAGATTTGGATTTGCAGCCATTCGACGTTTTTCGGCAGCCCGCCACGTGGTGGAAACGGCGCAGCTGCGTGCGTCCACTTGCCCTTGGTGCCGCGACACGCTAAATACCAGCGATAGCATTCGCGAAGGTATCGTTTGGGATGCTTTTTGGCGTTGTCGCGAATGAGGGCGTCGCGCCGCGATTTTGGCAGGTCGGCAAATTGCTCGGGGGTCAGTTTCAGTTCGGCCAATGCGCTTTCCGGCAGCCCGTCAAGGGCGTGGGGCGTTTTGCAAAAACCCTTGACGAAAACTTTTGGGAAGAATCCCTTGTTTGTGTCGCCCGCGGTTGTCATGACGTCGGCGGTTAGCCAGTATCGCTGCCCGGGGATAGCCTTTATCCATTCGCTGCGAAAATGCACGCCCTCAAGTCCGCCGACACTGCTGTAGCTGGTGTCCGTTTCGATTTTGGGCGGATTGTCGCGACTCGCCCGGCCGGTACGCAACCCTTTGCGATACTCCAGCCAAGGGTCACGCTGCAGATCCGTACGCACTCGCAAAAGTTTGCCGCATTTCGGTGCAGTCTCTATGAATGTGCTGACACCGTCGGGGGCGTCCCAACCATTGTGACCAGCGTCGAATGAACCGTTAATGTTGAGTGGTTTGCCGAGCTGCTTTTTCGTGGGTTCGATTTCGCTCCCGTATTCCGGGGGTGTCCAGAGCTTTTCACCCGTGATAGCTTCGACGATTTTCGCGGCGATGATAGCTCGTGCCCGCTGCGAGTCGTTACTAAACGTTTTCGTCCACAAAACCTTATTGTCGGATTTTCGTAGATCCATGCACGCAACTTCGGCTCGCACGGTGTCGCCGTTTTTTTCCACACGCCCGTACACTCCGATATATGCACCGAGCTGCTCGCTGAGAATTTCGCGAACTTTTGCGGGTTTGGTTTTCAGCCCCAACTTGCCGGTTTCGCTCATTGTCAGGCGGTCGATAACCTCCCAATGCTTATCCTGTTTGCGGAGTTTCAGACGTACGCTATCGGCCAGCTGCGCACCGTAGGTTTTGTCCTTGAGCACCTGTGAATTTCCTGTTGCCTTCCCGGCGGTAGTGAAATCGAAAACGGCGACGTAAATTTTTGCCGGTTTGGTTTTTGCGGCCTCGGCTTTTTTCGAGTTGGCTGGGGCCTCATCGGCAGTGGCCGAGCAGCAGGTGCAAATAAAGCAACAGATTGCCAAAATCTTCAACGCGGTATGTGTGTTTCGTTTGTGCATATCAGTATATAGAGGCTGTTTCAAAACCTCATTTCTATTGCGGCCGGTTCTTTTTCGTCCTGACTTCGTCATCAAAAAAGCAGAATATCCTCAAATATGCAACCTTTTTGCTTCCTCGTCAGGCCGAAAAACTCCACGGCCTCACGACGAAAGCAGGTTTTGAAACAGCCTCTAGACATTATCCCGCCTGCCTGACCGAAAATCAAAAACCGAATTGCAAATCCCTGCCGAATAATCAGGATTTCCTCTATATCGGCCCGAAACCTTTGCCGTTCGCTGCCGGGAGTTTAGTTGCGTTTGGGGTGGTATTGATTGGACACGGCTGCCAGTAGTGGGTATAATCCTCGATTCCGCAATGGATCCCCAGTGGTTAGCTACCCGCTTATGGATGTCCTTTGCCTTAATTTTGCCTTAATGTGGAGCTGTCTGATATGGAATTACCACGCCGCAGCTGTGGCGATGAGTTGCTCAAACCAGGAGAACTGGCCGATATTCGTCTGCGCCTGCGCAAGCTCGCGGCTAAGAATGACCTGACCACCGTTATCGCCTGTGCCTTTGACCATAGCACGCGAATGCTCCCATTTATCGTTGCCGATACGCGTATGATACCGGCTGGTGTGAGGGCTGTCGGTTCTTCGATGCTTGACGCCGGGTTCGCCAAAACCCGTATCGTTCTACAGCAGTGGAATCGCAATTTCCGCCCGTCGCAAATGCGCCTCGACGGAAAAATTCCCGATATTTTCATGATCTCCAGTATGCAGCTTCACGATGCACAGTGCCGGGCCATGATTCAAGACGCCTGTCGAATCGATCCTGACAAGCGGCCGTTGATTATTGTCGGTGGCCCGAAGGTTATCTACGAACCGTGGGACGTTTTCGGTACAGATCCGCAAAACCCATGGACCGCCGACGTTGCTGTCACCGGCGAGGATTACATCCTCCTGAACATGCTGGAAGTGTTGCTGGAAACCCGTGCGACGGGTGAGTCGATGCGAGATGTTTTCATCCGCGCTCGCGACGCCGGAATGTTGGCCGATATTCCAGGTTTGGTTTACGCACGCGGAACGCAGCTGGCGGCAGAAGAGCTGATCGATACAGGTATCCAACGTTTGGTAGGAGACCTCGACGAATTGCCCGACCCGGTTTTGGGATATTCCATAGTCGAAGCTCCGAGCAAAAAGGCAATTTTAGATTCGCGGGCGATTCCTGCAGATAAAATTCACCATCACAGCATGCTGGCGTCGCTTGTGCTGACGTTGGGTTGCAAGTTCAAATGTCCGTATTGTCCGATTCCGGCGTATAATCAGCGGCAGTTTCGAGCTAAGAGCGGCGAGCGAATTGCTTGGGAGTTTGAAAGGCTTTATCAGGAATATCACATCAAATTTTTCTTTGGAGCGGATGATAATTTCTTCAATGATGAAAAACGAACACTTGATATCACCGAGGCATTGGCGCGAAAGATAGATGCCGGGTCGCGGCCTCACAGTAAAATTCGCTGGGCTACCGAAGCTACCGTTCACGATGTTGTGAAGATGAAAGAGCACCTTCCAATAATCAGGAAAGCGGGGCTTTGGGGTTTGTGGCTGGGCGTGGAAGACATGAGCGGTGCGTTGGTGAAAAAAGGCCAATCCGCCGACCAGACACTCGAGGCTTTCAAAATGCTGCGTAACAACGGAATACTCCCAATTCCGATGATGATGCACCACGACTCGCAACCGTTGTATTCGTTTAAGGGTAACGCCGGGCTGCTGAATCAGGTCGGGATGCTTCGCAAAGCGGGTGCCATCTACACGCAGATTTTAATGCTGACACCTTCCCCGGGGTCAAAATTATTCGTCGAGACATATACATCCGGGCTGGCCTATAAAAGCGTGGACGGTATCACGGTTACACCGCAGATTGTCGATGGGAATCATGTTGTCGCCTCGCGTGCCAAAAGCCCGTGGAAAAAGCAGTTCAATTTGCTGGCGGCGTATATTTACTTCTACAATCCCATTCGCTTTTTGATATCCCTTGTCTTCTCGAAAAGCAATATCCCATTTGCGTCGGCCGAAACTCGCCCATCTGCAAAGGGCGCAAATGCAAAACGTCCGACGACACTTAGCAGACGCATCTCTCGCAAGTTAAGAGCGCATCTCAGCGACGCAGCCATCCAGCTGTTTGGGATGTGGGGGTTGATGTATACGGTTCGCCGCACGTTCATGTGGGAGTTGCACCTGATGAAAGGCGACATCGAGCGGCATACGGAAGTTCCGGCGAGCAAGATTCCCATGAAAAGCCCCGATGGAGGCCCGGCCGCCCACGCGCTACCGGGAACTCCAGCCTCAAAAAACACATCGAACCAGCCCGAGAACGATGTGGTAGTGCAATCTTCCTGCGACTGACACGAGTCTGTTGTTTTTGGATTCTCTGCAAGTGTTTTTCCGTTCGGGTGAAAGAGCCTCTGATAAATATCAGGGGTATTTATCGTGATCAAGGTACCAATGGCCCCATGGCGGGCGTATAGTTAAAGTGGTTCTCGAAAGAACTTTTGAGAATCGCTCAAGATGTAAGAGAGCAGTCAAGTGATACAAAATTCCGGCATTTGTGAAATGGATATACAGGTTGAAAATACAGCTTCGGTGCACCCTCTTGGTTCCAAGGCGAAGGTGTTGTTGTGCAGCGTTTTTGGGCCTTACGCTCAGGACGACGAATACGGCAGCAGGGTGATGAACCCGATGGAGCTTTACCATAATCAGGTAACCCGAACTCAGGGCCCGTTTTCGGTGCGGATGTTTCATCGCAGCTGGGGGCTGATGCTCATCCAGGCGAATATCGATGCACCGTGCACCGTTCTGGATTTCCCGACGCTCGATCGTTTCATTCAGGAAATTCGCGACAACGACTACGATGTGGTCGGAATCAGCAGCATTATTCCGAACACGCTCAAGGTTAAAAAAATGTGTGAGCTGTTACGGGAATATCTTCCCGACGCAAAGGTTGTTATCGGCGGACATATTGCCAACGCCCACGACCTCGACGAGCGGATCGATGCCGATATCATCGTCAGAGGCGAGGGAGTTCGGTGGTTCCGCGGTTATCTTGGTGAAGACCAGGATCAATCCATCCGGCATCCTATGGTTCTTTCGGGACTTGGCACACGCAACCTGGGTATAAAAATTAAGGAAAAAACCGGCGACGTCGCAGCTACCGTTATTCCATCGGTTGGATGTCCGCTGGGATGTAATTTCTGTTCGACGTCGGCGATGTTTGGGGGCAAGGGTCACTTTATCAATTTCTACGAGACCGGCGACGATCTGTTCGACATTCTGTGCCAGCTCGAAGAGACCATGAAGGTGCAATCGTTTTTCATCATGGACGAAAATTTCCTGCTGCATCGCAAGCGGGCATTGCGGCTGTTGGAGCTGATGGAGCAGCACGACAAATCGTGGTCGTTGTACGTTTTCAGCTCGGGTAATGTGCTGCGTTCGTACACATTTGAGCAGCTGGTGCAGTTAGGAATATCCTGGGTTTGGATGGGCATGGAGGGAAAGGAAAGCCAGTACGATAAGCTCAACGGTATTGATACTCACCAGTTGGTGCGGGAATTGCAATCACACGGAATTCGCGTGCTGGGTTCGAGCATCATCGGGCTGGAAGAGCACACGCCTGAAAATATCGACGAGGTAATCGACTACGCCGTCTCGCATGACACCGACTTTCACCAGTTCATGCTCTACACACCATGCCCCGGTACGCCGCTGCACGAAGAGCTGACGGCATTGGGAAAGATGAAGCACCACAGCGAGTTTGACGAGGCCGACATTCACGGGCAGCTGATGTTCAATTATCATCATCCGCATATTACCGAAGGGCAGGAGGGTGAGTTTATTCAGCGGGCGTTCGATCGCGATCTGGAAGTTAACGGCCCGAGCGTGGCGCGAATTGTGCGGACGACGATGGCTGGTTGGAAACGATACAAAAACCATCCCGACCTGCGAATCCGCCGCCGCTACGAGTGGGAAGTCCGCGAGCTTGGCACGTCATTTTCCGTAGCCATCAAGGCGATGTGGTACTACTACTCCAGGAATACGAAAATACGCAAAAAGATGTTCCGCATCCTGCAAGATATTCATCACGAGTTTGGGTTCAAATCTAGATTTTTCGCAGCTGTCGGCGGATTGTTCCTGCTGTGGAAGATCCGCCGTGAAGAAAAACACCTCACCAAAGGCAGAACCTTCGAACCACCGACGTTCTACGAGAAAAACTCCGCAGCCGGTGGTAAACCCGGCGATGATCTCTGCAATTTCGTCGCATCAGGTGTGGAATCTAAGGCCGCGACCGAATCGGCAGGGCGTTACGAATCCGCCGCTGTCAGATAGCACCGTTTGCGGAAAACTCCTACATGCCGCCGAAAAAATCGTAGCTGAAATTAACTCGCCTACACCAGCGGAACGCATATTTGCGTTTTTAGTTGGTCGGGGGGAGTTTCCCGCGGGCAGTTGAGGTAGATTTCGACGCACGGAGTATCGGGACGCAATTCCCGCCCGTTGGCCGGCATCCAGTCGTTGAAGAGAGCACAGTACGTGTCGATCATCTTCTCGTATGGGCCTTCGTGAATCGCGACGGCGTACTGCCCACCGGGTATTTCCGTAACACCAATGTCGCCCGTCGCTTCAAAATCACCCGCTAGCTCGAAGCATGCGTCGTAGCGAATTTCAGCTGGCGGTGTTGTGTCGGGGTCGTCGTAAGACAAACCGATCCCCGGTTTGTTCATGTCGATTTGCGGGCACTTGACGGCGAATTTACACAGGGTTTCCCAGGCGGGATGGGCTTCGGCGTAGGGGCCCAGGTGGCGGACAAAAGCGACTTTTACCGGATTGCGTGTTTCGACTTTAACTTCCATTTTTCGCTCCCTTGTGAGGTTGTTATCTGCACCCGCGACTAATTACCAAAAAATCCCCGAGTGCAGCTGGTTTATTGATTCGATGTACTGCCAAACTCTATCATCTAGCTTCTTTAGTAGCAGTGTACGGATTGTGTTAGGTGGCTTCAAGTGAATTCGGAGACAAAATGCAAATTTTTACTTTTATCTTGTTCGTGTTCAGATGTGGGGGCAGGAATAACACCGCGATCTTACTTGACGTTCCGGGGCGAAAAACGTACGATTTCGAGGCAGCGTTGTGCTTGACGCCGTGCAGAGTTATGAAAAAACGTTTTGGAGCGAAACTGTGATAGTGATCGTCGATAATTACGATAGTTTTACGTACAATCTGGTTCAGCGGATAGGCGAACTTGATGCCGCCAGTGTTGACAAAATCCGTGTCTATCGTAACGACGTCAAACAACCCGCCGCCGTCGAAACCGACGACAAACCTACGCACCTGATTATTTCTCCCGGGCCGTGCACACCGAACGAGGCGGGGCTTAGCTGCGATTTTATCCGGCATTTTCACGGGAAGATTCCGATCATGGGAGTTTGCCTCGGGCATCAGAGTATCGCGCAGGTTTTCGGTGCCGAAATCATCCGTGCCCCGCGATTGATGCACGGGAAAACCAGCGAAATTCGTCACGACGGTAAGGGGCTATTCGAAGGGCTGCCGAATCCGCTGGTGGCGACTCGCTATCACTCGCTTATTGTCGATCCGACGAACCTCGACGACGAGTTCTACGAGACCGCGTGGAGTGTTGATCAAAACGAGCTTATGGGCATCCGCTCAAAAACGAATCCGACGGAGGGTGTGCAGTTTCACCCCGAAAGCTTTCTGACGGAATCAGGATTCGACCTGCTGGGAAATTTCCTGAAGCAATAGCTTGCAAATTTCGGATTGTGGATTTCGGAATTCGGATTTAAAAGAAGAAAGAGAACCACGGATAGGCACGGATTTCCTGTCATCCTCGCGAAAGCGGGGATCTAGTTCTTGGTTTGTTGGTGGCCGGGTGCCGTGGTTGCGGAGTTTGCAACCACGTTTGTTGTAGACAATTTCAAACGTCCTCTGGATCCTCGATCGGAGTCGAGGATGACATATCCGCCTATATAATCCCAAATCCGCAATCCGAAATTCCGCCGCTACGCCACGCCGTCTGCATCTGGTGGTGGGGCACCTTTGGGACGATGCTTCCATCGCCGGTGTGTCCAGAGATATTGTTCCGGTGCCATGCGAATAATGTTTTCGATGGCGGTGGTATATTCCTGCGTAATGAAGAGCATCGGGTCGTCCTGGTCTTTCCATTCGTCGGGGTGAATGATCCGCTGGATGCCGATTTCGAATTTGAAGCTTTCCTCCAGCCGCATCCCATACCCGATGATTACCGGAACATCCTGCTGCATCGCCAGCAACGCAATTGCCTTGTACGTGCTTGCCGGCCGCCCGAAGAAATCCACGAACAGACCCTTACGCCCTGCGTCTTGATCGGCAATAAAACTGACGGAGCCTTTGGCACTTAGCACGTCGGGGGCAACGCTCGTGGCACCGCGTTTGTCGAGAATCGTAAGACCCATGCTCTGCCGCTCGTCCATGACGAAATGATCCAGGTGCGGATTGTCCATCCGGCGAGCGATGGCTGTCGTCGGAAACCCCAATGCCGCCATCGTGTAACCCACGATTTCCCAGTTGCCGAAATGACCCGTCAGACAAATCATTCCGCATTTATTCTGCAGCAGCAATCGAAGGTTTTCAGACATGTTCGCCAGACGAATATGCTTTCGCCATCTTTCGGGTTTGATCAGCTTGGACGTCAGCAGAAACTCCATGCCCAGATAAACCATACTTCGCATTGAGGCTTTGGCGACCTGATAGCATTTTTCCTCGGACCATTCCGGAAAGCTGAGATGAATATGCTTAAAAGCTCGCTCGCGGTGGCGCCGGTCGAAACGGTAAATAAGATTGCCAATAAATGCAGCGGTGCAGTAGTTCATCTCCACCGGGAACATGTGGATGAACATCGTGAAAATCCGTATGCACAGATAAGCGATGTAATCAAAGTAAGGATTGCGTGTTCTATTCTTACGTTTAGGCATTTTTTAAATGACAACTCTATTGATGTATGTTTTGACTAATTGAATTTTCATGTTTGGCCAATTTTTCAACTAACAACTATTCAATGGAAGTTTCGTCCGAAACAAAATCCCCGCAACCTCGAGTAATAATCACGTGATTGCGGGGAGATAAATTGGTTTTTGGGAAATCTGTACTTATTGCAAACCAGCGACGGGTTTGAGAACTTTTTGGATTTTCAAATTCGTGCTGTACCCGTTGGTTGAACGCCAGTAACCCTTTTTGTAGTAGTTCATGTACATTGGGTACGGCTGCGATGCGAAAGAAATATACGCATCACCGCGGGAGTTCGTTTTGCCGCTCGGCCCGGATGGGCCCAGGTAACCATCCTGATACGATGTCGTTATATTCACACCCTCAATAGGATTGCCCGCCGGATCAGTCACGTGTACTACCTGCCAGCACCCCGCGAACACCAGTAAAAAAGTTGCACAGAACATCAAGCATGTCAATTTTTTAAGCATTCGCAGAACCTTTCATGCCCCCGTAAGGGGCGGGTTTGTGTGACAACCATAACTTCGCGGGGGCCTACGGTTGTTTTTTGTCGGCGGTAGTTGTTTTGCCGCCTGTTGCTGGAATCTTAACATTGCTGCTTGCGGGTCGTTTATAACCGCTAGGCTTCGCCGCTGGTGCAGGTGCCTTCTTTGCGGGCGCCGCTGTGCCGATTTTTTCCAGCTTCACGGTAACCTGATCTTCTGTCGGCCGGGGGAGGGTTTTTGTTTCGTACCCGTCTTTGCTGACCTGGAGAATTTCGCGTTTGTCGCTCATGCTTTTTGGTAGAGCGGCGTCACCGAGGATATTGGTCATCACCGGCAGCGAGGATGCTTTTTTGCCTTCGGGGCCAGTCGTAACGGCCGCCCAGTTTACCGGATTGCCGTGTTGGTCCTGAACGCGAACCATCTGGCAGCCTGTAGCAACCAGCATCATCAATCCTACTACCGCGATCAGACTCAGTTTTGTTGTTCTTGACATTTTTTTCTCCTTATTCCTTATGTTGTACAGTTATTGGAGGTTTTGTTTTAACTCGCCTAGCCATTCTAACACTGTGGAAACCGCATCATCAACAGGAATATTTGTCGGTTTGTCGTCGGTGCGGCGTTTAACTTCTACATTACCTTCTTTCAATCCACGTTCGCCGATAACGACTCGCAACGGAATGCCCAGCAGGTCGGCATCTTTGAACTTAACTCCAGGCCGCCCGTCGCGATCGTCCATCAAAACGTCCACGCCGGATTCCTGCAGCTTGGTATAGATAGTATCGGCTAGACCGGATACTTCTTCTTTATCGTTATTCAGCGGAATTATTTCTACCTCGAACGGCGCGATGCTCACGGGTAAGATACAACCGTTGTCGTCGTACGATGCTTCAATCGCCGATGCCAGAATCCGGTTGATGCCGATTCCGTAGCAACCCATGATGCACGGCTTCGTCTCGCCGTTTTCGTCGAGGAACGTAGCACCGAGCTTTTCGCTGTATTTTGTGCCGAGCTTGAAAATATGCCCGACTTCAATCCCGCGCGAAAACTGTAGTGGTTTACCATTGTTCGTGTCACCCTCGATGGCGTTGCGAATATCGACAACGCTCGCTTTTTCACCGTCCAGTGCGAAATCTCGGCCGGGAACGATGTTCCTGACGTGGTAGTCGGTTTTATTTGCTCCGGCGACACCAGATTCCATTGCAGCCACCCACGGATCGATTACGATTTGGTCGACCTTCACGGTCAGCCCAACAGGCCCGGCGAATCCGACGGCTGCTCCGCTGACTTCCTGAACGATGGCTTCTTCGGCGAGCTCAACAGTTCCGCCACCGGCGGCGGCCCGCAGCTTATCTTCGTTTACGTCGTGATCTCCGCGAACCATGGCGACGACGACTTTTTCGCCGATCTGGTAGACCAGCGTTTTGATCATCTCCTGTGGGGTTGTCCCGAGCAACTGGCAAACCTCGTCGATGGTTGTCGCGTTTGGCGTGTTGATTTGCTCGGGGGCGGGGGCGTCGGAATTTGCCTCTGCCTTGGCCGGGGCATCGATTTGGGCTTTTTCGATATTGGCGGCGTATGAACCATCTTCGGTATGGACGATGATGTCCTCACCAGCTGCGCACGGAACCATGAATTCTTCGCTGCCCGAACCGCCGATCTCGCCCGACTGTGCCTGAACCACCACAAATTTCAGCCCGCAGCGTTTGAACATCTTGCAGTACGCGTCGCGCATGGACTGATAGATTTCGTCGAGGTTTTCGAGCGTGGCGCTGAAGCTGTAGGAATCTTTCATGATGAACTCGCGGCTGCGAAGTACGCCGAATCGCGGGCGGAACTCGTCGCGATATTTCATCTTGATCTGGTAGAGGTTCAGCGGTAGCTGCTTGTAGCTCGAAACCTCAGCTGCCACGAGCGAAGTTACGATTTCCTCCGCCGTCGGTGAAAGTGCGTTTTCTCTCCCATGCCGGTCGGTAAACCATCCGAGCGTTTCGCCGTATGCCTCGCGGCGCCCGGTTTTTTCCCATAGTTCCATCGGCTGCACGAATGGCATATCGATTTCCTGTGCGTCGGCGGCGTTCATTTCTTCGCGCACGATGCTCATGATTTTCTGCAGACATCGCAGCCCGAGCGGCAAATATGTGTACGTTCCGCTGGCGACTTTGCGAATGAAACCGGCCCGGATCATCAGGCGATGCGAGGTGATTTCAGCCTCGGCGGGCACTTCTTTGACGGTCGGAATTAGCAACTTGCTGTATTTCATGTACGATACTTCCTGTTTTCGAGGTTATACAAGACTAGCTTATACCTTTATAACCGCTGATTTACAATGCCCTAGACGAGAAATGACCAATGTCAAAACCCCAATGTCCATTGAATGACCAATTTCCAAGGAGTAACAACTTTGTTGCTATTGATGCGGTTCTCTTACCTTGGAATTTGGGATTTGGGGCTTCAATGAAACTATGAGCAATCCTATCGGGAGAATCGTATCCCGTTAAAAGAGGTTGGGGTACGATAGGACGGGGTCGGCGGACAGGCCGTCGCCCCATATCGATACCCCAAACCATAGGAGTTGCA
>DAOVZK010000076.1 GCA_030635145.1 Planctomycetota bacterium
GGATATCGATATGCCATCAGTGAATCCTTTCATTTGGCTGGTGGCATTATAGCATATCGATGAAAAAATAGAATCACCTGTTATGGCAATTGCGACACAGCCTGTTCGCGAGGATGACAGAAAATAAATATCGCCTCCGGTGCGACCGCAGAGATTATTTGCCTCCGCGGCTCGCGGCCGCTGGTGTTAAAAATTGCGGCGTTCGTTGATGGCGTCGGAGAGGATGGTTTTGTTGGCGTATTCGATTTGTCCGCCGGTTGGTAGCCCGCGTGCCAATCGCGTGACTTTAACGCCCAGCGGTTCTAATAGCGAGGCGATATGCAGCGACGTTCCATCGCCGCTGACGGTCGGATTCGTGGCGAGGATGATTTCACAAATCCTTTCACCGCTCCCATCGCCAAGCCCAGTGCGAACTCGCGCGACAAGCGCATCAATCGTAAGATCACCGGCCTCGATTCCGTCCAGCGGCGCGATGTGGCCCATCAAAACATGGTACACGCCCTGATACGATCCCGTCGATTCGATCGCCAGCAAATCTTTCGGCTGTTCGACGACGCAAATCGTCGTGTGGTCGCGTCGCGAATCGCCGCAAACATTGCAGACGTCGCCCTCGGTGGGATTGAAGCATACGCGGCAGGGATGGATGAGAGTTTTTAGATCGCGGATGGCCTCGGCTAATCCGAGGGCGTCTTCGTCGGAGGCTTTGAGCAGATGAAACGCCAGCCGCTCAGCCGTCCGCGCACCAATGCCCGGCAGTTGGCCCAGCTCCTGCATCACCCGCTCGATTATTCCGCCATACTTTGCCATATGCCACCAATTTCGGGCTCGTGTCAAACGTGGTTGCAAACACCGCAACCACGGCACCTAGCGTTACCAATTTTGGATTTCGCCGAGTCAAGACCCGGCCTACGAATTTTACAGCAACCCGCTGAGTCCGGGGATATCCATTCCGCCGGTAATTTCTTTCATTTCGGCGGCAGCGGCGGTAGCGGCGTCGGCTTGTGCAGCCGAGACGGCAGCTTTTATGACATCTTCCAGCATAGCGGGGTCTTTGTCTTCCAGCAGCGATTCGGAAATTTTCAGATCCGTCAGTTCCAGCTTACCGCTGACAGTTGCGGTAACGGTTCCCTCACCGGCGTCGGCGGAAAATCGTGCCGCTGCGAGTTTTTCCTTCATTTCGGGGAGCTTTGTTTTCAACTCGCCCACAACCTTCATAATTTTACCAAGATCACCAAACATCTGCGTCTCCTGTTCAAGTTTTCAGTTATCAGGAGTCAGGAAGATAAGAGCAAGATAGTTTACCGCGGTGAATTTTCTTACTGATGTCTGATAACTGACAACTGATGGCTTCTTTCGTACGTCGCATGGTATCGGTTTGCCGGCGGGGCTGCAACCTCGCTATTGGGAAAATCCGAGAAAATTCGCCTCATTTTCGTGGGAATTGTCTCAAAAATCTTAAACTGAAAATTCTCCGTTGGGTTGTGGACATCGCGGTGCAAAAATGCGATGATGTTCGCCCCATGGATATTGAAAAGATACAAAACAGCATCGGCCGAGGCGCAGTTCAGGAAGCTGAAAGCATTTTTATGGACGCCCTCGAAGACACAGTAACCCCAAAACAAATCGGCGAGGCGCTTACGGCTTTCATCGACGCCGACAAGAAAGACACCGCCGAAACCCTCGGCTGGGCACTTCTGGACGCACATGCTGATGCGCCAAAAGACCAGACGCTGGGGCTAGCCAAGGCTGCGCTGCTGGTTCTGACCGACAGCGCAGAGCTTCGCAAGCAGACCGCCGAACTATATAAGGAAGTTCACGGGACACATCCGAAATTCGACGACGTTTACAAGTCGGCTGGGCTGGAAACCGGGCAACGCCCCGAACGGGCACTCCGCACGCTCGACACCTGCCTCGCCATCGAAGACGAAACGTACCTGGCGAATCGTTTCGACGGACGAGTCATTCAGATCAAGCGGTTCAGCCCGCTGGGCGAGTTCGACTTCACCGACGATGGAACAAGCGAATCTCTCGAACCGAAACTTCTCGCCGACGAGTTTGAAATCATCAACGACGACGACTTCCGCGTGCTGGTTCGCAAAGACCCCAACGCCGTCAAGACAATGTTCCAGAAAGACATCACCGCCGTACTCGTCTCAATGTGCATTTCGCACGGTGGCGAAATCGACACCGACCGGCTGAAAGACAACGTCGTTCCGAAATTCATCGAAGCTGGCAAATGGAGCAGCTGGTGGTCGCGTGTCAGAACAGCGGTCAAAAAATGTCCGAACCTGACTATCGAAGGCAGAAACCCATCGACCATCGCGTACCACACTGAGGGTTTGAAAATCGAAGACCAGTTCGCCGACGAAGTCAAAAAAGCCTACGAGCCAACCGAGTATCTCTCGATTATCCAGCGATACCTCAAGGAAGTTTCCGCCCGCAAAGCTAAGCCCGACGCCGCCTTCACCGGAAAAATCGTCACCACATTAATCGACCGCGTGAAAAGCTTCGCCAGGCGCCGCCCCGCCGACGCACTTGCAGCTGTGATCGTCCTTGGACAGATCGCCAAGCTGAGCGTCGAAGTTCCCGGCGATGATATCCCGACGGTAAGTGATATTTTATCGGGCACCGCCGACCCTGCCGACGTTATTTGCGGGCTGGAAGAAATTTCGCTTTGGGGCGAGGCGCTGGCTGGGCTGAAACAAGTCAAAGGCGCTGCTGAGGAGTTCAAAACGTTGCTGTTGTGCTCGCCGGTTTCACAGCTGGACGCTATCGCGGCGGCGCTGGGTGAGCTGGAATGCACCGACGACGTCGAAGAGGCTCTGGCCAAGGCCGTGCTAAGCCCCGCCGACAATATCGACCTGTGCTTGTGGGCATGGGACGGCCCGGCAATACCAGTCGCCAACACCCCCGACAAACTCACATTGCTGTCGAAGGTGCTGCAGGGACTCTTCGAAATCGACCATCACTGGGAAGGCGGCCGCGAAAAACGCAAGGACATCCGCCAAAACGTTCGCACCGCACTCAGTGCCCGCAACTTTGCCTCGTATCGCCAAGCCGTCAGCGAAATGGACGAGTCGATGGCGTCGGTCATTCGCGGAAAAATCGAACGCACCGACGGACTGGCACTGGCGATTCGCGATCAGATGCTCGACGTACTGAAGGAAAACTTCTACGCGATCTTCGTCGAGAAAAAGACTCCGCCGTGGCTGGACAAAAACGTTATCTGGACATCGCAGAAGGCTCTCGACGCCCACGCCGAGGAGCTGCAGGTACTCACCGACGTTACCATGCCCGCCAACGCCAAGCAGATCGGCGAAGCAGCCGAGCAAGGCGACCTTCGCGAAAATGCCGACTGGCAGGCCGCGATCGAGGAACGCGACATGCTCGTGGCCCGGCATCGAAAAATCAACGACGAGCTTACCCGTGCCCGAGTCGTGCAGCTGCGCGATGTCGAAGACGATATCGTCAGCATCGGGTCGAAGGTTACGCTGAAAGATTCTGGCGGCGCGACGATGGAGATGTCTTTCCTTGGCCCGTGGGATACGGATACGGTAAAGAGCATCTACTCTTACACGACCAAGCTCGGGCAGGCGATCATGGGCAAACGAGTCGGTGACAAAATTATGGTGAACATCGACGAAACCCCGCATGAGTACACAATCGAATCGCTCGGGATCACCGACGATGTAACCGAATAATAGGGACTGGACACTAGGGATTAGGCAGCAGCGAACACCACATGGACTTGGAAATTTTTCCCTTTTTTGTTACACTATCGCGATGAGCAGTAAGATGAACGATATCGAGAACTTGAAGGATGCACCGTGGTATATCGCGGGGTTGGCGTTTGAATGCACCGAATGCGGGCATTGCTGCGCCGGGCCTGAAGAAGGCTTCGTCTGGGCGACGAATGAAGAGCTTTCAGCCATCGCGAAGTTTATGAAGATGAGCGACAAGGCGTTCCACGAAAAATACGTCCGGGCCTACTACCGCCGCACCAGCCTCATCGAAAAGACAGACTCCAAAGACTGCATCTTCCTCGAAAACGGTAAGTGCCGCATCTACTCCGTCCGCCCCACGCAATGCCGCACATGGCCGTTCTGGACGAGCAACATCAGCGACCCCGAAGACTGGTCCGAAGCCGCCATGAGATGCCCCGGAATCAACCGCGGAAAACTCCACCCCCACGCCGAAATCGTGGAAAAAGCTGTAAAAACCAAAGAATAAAAGGCCACCACCCGATGGACGATTCAAATCTGACCGCTGCTGTCAGTGAGGCGTTGAAAAATCGGAAGTTTCTCGCCGAACTGCAAAAAAATCTCGACGAAGCCGATCTCGCCGTCGCCAAACTACAACCCGTCTGCAAAGCCTGCGGAAAATGCTGCAACTTCGCCCAAGCCCCACACCGCCTCTACGCATCAACCGGCGAAATCGCTCTGCTCGTCGCGAAAAATCCGCCAACCACCGCACCCCCGCTGACCTGCCCCTACCAGCAGCAAGATGCATGTGAAAATCGAAAACCGCGACCTCTGGGCTGCAGGACATTTTTCTGTGAACAACACCAGCAAAAACCCGTAACTTCCCTACTGCAAGATGTTTACGAGAAATCGCACGCCAAAATCACCCAGCTGCACGCAAAGTACCAAATTCCCTATCAATATCGCGAATTAACCCAGGCGTGCGGGGAACTCAACAGCTGTGAGTAATTTCCGGCACCGACACAGGGAAATGACATAAGTTTTTCATTTGACAGAGGTTTGCCTTATTGGTAACCTCACGTCGTTCGGTTTTCTCAGTCGCGATGCGTCGCGGCGGAGGGACGATGAAGGTTCGGTTCAATGCCGAGCGGATTTGAGATGATTTTGGAACATTTTCGCTCCTGAATTGTTGTCGTTTATCCGATAAGTAACTAGGTTGCGTAAGAATTTATATTTGTCGATTCTGCCTCAGGGTAGAATTGGCAAGATTCATCCATGAAGACGTTATTGGAAATTTACCGCTGCTGGGATGCGGTTGTTGTGAAAGGTTGATAGTCATGAAAAAATGCTTTTGCTTGGTTTTGTTCGTACTGATTACACTTGCCGCCGTCGGCTGCGACAACCAACCCCCACTTATGGATCCAGGGTTCGGCCGAGGGATGGTCGACACAACTCAGGAGCGTAATCTGCGAATTGCAACTATCAACAACATTCAGACACGAATGATCCTCGACGACTGGGACGAGCTTTGGTTCTACGACGCCAACCTCAAGCTGACTCAGTGGTCCGTCGATGTCGGTGACTAATCCGAACAGATTTTGAATGATTTTACATTCTATTAAAAAACTCGGGCTTTCTGTTTTGGCAGAAGGCCCATTTATTTTTATCGGTGCTAACCGTACAATAGACCCATGAGCAAAACTCAAAAACGCATCGCTGTTTTTCCGGGCACGTTCGACCCGATCACCAACGGACATCTCGATGTCATCAAACGCGGTGTAAATTTGTTTGACGAACTAATCGTCGCCGTCGGCGATAACCCGGATAAGTCGATCCTGCTGAACCACGAAGAACGCGTCGACATCATCGCCGAAACTCTCAGCGACATACCACATGCCCGCGTCGAAAGTTTTACGGGGCTGACGGTGGATTACGCAAAGGCGGTCGGGGCGACAGCGATTCTTCGCGGCATTCGCAACAGCAGCGATCTGCAGTACGAGTTTCAGGTAGCCCTGACGAACCGAGTCGTCGCCGGAATCGAAACGGTTTTCATTATGACGTCCACCGAGTACGCCTTTACCTCGTCGAACCTGATAAAGCAAATCGCCTCAATGGGCGGGGATGTTTCTGCCCTCGTCCCCCCGCAGGTTCTCGGTCATATCAAACGCCAAGCCGACCTCAACAAAGCCAAAGATCAATCCCTGCACGAATCGGAATGATAAAGAATTTCGGATTGCGGATTGCGGATTTTCAAGTTGTCAGTTATCAGTCTTCCGTTTTCAATTTGTCTGTCATCCCCGCGTTCCAGGCTGTGTCGCAATTGCCATAACAGGTGATTCTATTTTTTCATCGATATGCTATAATGCCACCAGCCAAATGAAAGGATTCACTGATGGCATATCGATATCCAGATCGTAAGCAAGGAACCCTCTTTCCCCAGCATCGATGAATACATACCGCAGGACGCACCCGTCAGAGCCTACGACGCATTTGTCGATTCGCTGGATTTTGCCGAATTGGGGATTGACATAACACCTCACAAAGTCGGCTGTCCTCAGTACGACCCCAA
>DAOVZK010000052.1 GCA_030635145.1 Planctomycetota bacterium
CTATCGCCCTTTCAGGGCTGATGTATCTATTGGCCCTACACCGTGGGCTGACGCCCACGGCTAAATTCTGACCACCCCTGCGGGGTTAAAATCAAAAAGAAAAACAAGAACCAGCCCCCGCCAGAAAATCAGGTCGCTCACGCTCATGTCACCGATAGTTTTACTTGTTGAATACGGCTACGCTCGTCGCTATACTCGAAGCTGACCCGGATAATCGGCGTGGCGAAAATAACGAGAAGGATAACCTCGGGGATAACAGCAGGAGATTTACCTCATGCCAAACAAGAGCAAAGCAAACAACAGGTTCAGCGCAAGATTACTGATGACAGCTGCGGTTGTAGCACTTCTTTGCGGGGTCTGCCTCGTAGATATCTGTTTTTCCGCCGACACAAATAGCTCCGCCAGGATAAAACTGATAGAAGCCGTAACCCATCCCAGCTACGACGGAATGCTCTCTTTTCCGGTTGCCGGACGGGTACTGGAGGTTCCTGTTAAAATCGGCCAGCGTGTAAAAAAGGGACAACTACTTGTCAAACTGGATGATCGCGTGGAGCTGGCGAGGTTGGAACAGCTCCAGAACGAATCCCAAAACGAGGTTCGCGTAAAAGCTGCCGAAGCACAGCGAGCACAAAAAAAACTGGAACTGAAGCGTGTTAAACAGCTGTTTGCAAAGAGGGCTGCGTCAAAGACCGAGCTTGAGCAGGCGGAGCTGGAGTACAAAACCGCTGGATATTCGGTAGATTTGGCGAAGTTTGAGTTGGCGCAAGCTGGGCTGCAGTATGCAGAAATGAAACATCAAATCGAGCGAATGAAAATAGTCGCACCCTGCGATGGATTTATTGAAAAACTTGAGGTCGAAACCGGCGAGTCGGTCGAGCGGGCACAGGATGTGGTTCGCCTGGTCAAAATCGATCCGCTGTGGGTTGATATTCCGGTTCCGCTGAAAATTGCAAACGCCCTGCAATCAGGTGGCTCCATCAAAATTTACTTCGATGAAGCTCTAAAAGACCCCGGGGAAGGGAAAATAATTCACGTTGCGGTTGTCGCCGACGCCGCCCTAGACGCCAGAGTAGTCCGGATCGAAATTCCGAATCCAAAATCACGCCCCGCCGGTATGCGGGTATGGGCAAAGTTTTCCAAAATTGTTGCTGCAAAATAATCGTCTAGTTCGTACGCTAAACATATGATTAATTTTTAAACCGTTGTTTGTGAATCTTTTGATTTTTTTGATGATGTAGTTTGCACGATTCGCATAATTTATTCAAGCATTGTGGTTCCGATTAAAGCGAACCAGGAAAGGTAATTAACATGGCAGAGAGTAAAGAAGCAGACCAAGTCCAAACCGAACCCCAACAGAGAGTCCAGGTTCGTATTGATCAACGCGACATGACGACAACCTACGGTAACGCTTTTCAGTCGAACGCTACCCCGGATGAGGTTTTCCTGAGCTTCGGGATCAATCAAGCAATGCCTGCCCAGCAGGAAGGTGCCGATCCGGAAGTACTTCTGAAAATTGAAAGTCGCATCGTAATGAACTGGCAGACCATCAAGCGCTTGGCGATTCAGCTTTCGCAGATGGTTCGAGCTCATGAGCAGCAGTTCGGTGAACTGGAGCTGGATATAAACAAGCGAATTAAAGCCCCTAAAGAATAAGATGCGACAGAACTTTCGGAAATTGTCATAAACCCCAGAAGCAGGGATAGTAGATGTCCGATCAAATTATCCAGCCAGCCCAACAGCATGAATCAGGTGAACCCTTCGACACTTCAGAGTGGATGAAACAAATAATCGGATTTGATGGCCCCGCCAAGGATTTTCTCCAACTATGGCTGAAGGGGGTTTGCGCTTGGACGCAATCCACAGGTGGGGGAGTTCTCCACTACAAGGAAAGTGGCGAAATTGGCATGCTTGGGGCTTACCCCATTCCCGAGGAGGACGCCCCGCCGTTGAGTTGGCTGGGGGCGGTAGCGGGAAAAATCCAAACTGACGCTCCCGACAAACCGGGGATACTTTCGCTACCGCGTAGCGACGGTATGTATGGTAGTGATCACAAAGAAGCTGTCGCTATCGTTCCCGTCGGCATCGAGACGGAAACCCTTTACGTAGCGATGCACCTTCATAGCGAAGCCACCAATCAGAACGTCACCGGGATTGTCTTGTCGCAGATTCAGGCGTTGGGCGGAATGTTGTCGCTGCATCATCGCGTTCAGGTGGCGCAGCAAAAGAGCATCGCCGCCGAGCGTCTTCGCGGAGCGGTTTCGATATTGTCAATCGTTCAGAAGCGGCACAATTTTCGGGCCGCCGCTATGGAACTGTGCAACGAACTCGCCGCCAGGTTAGGTTCCGAGCGAGTTTCGCTTGGCATTTTGAAAGGCCGCTTCGTTCACTGTATGGGTATCGATCATTCCGAAAAAGTTGTCCGAAAAATGCAGCTCGTCACGCAAATCGAGGCCGCGATGGAAGAATGCCTCGATCAGGAAACTGTCATCGCCTGGCCGTGCGAACCCCATGCGCAATTCGTGTCGCAAGCGGCGGCGGAGTTGGGCGAGAAGCATGGCTCTGCGCAAGTGCTGTCGATTCCGATTCGCGCTGAGGGCAAGGTGCAGATGGTTCTGACGATTGAGTGTTCGGCAAAATCATTGCTGGATCCGGGGTCGGTGGACGTTATTGGTTTGCTGGTGGAGTTGGCGTCGGCGGGACTTTATCGAACCTATCTCCACAGCAGATGGTTCGGTGCCAGACTCGCACATGCATCGCAAAAAGCCCTCGCTGTTGTCGTCGGTGCCAAGCATACGTGGATCAAGCTTCTCGTAATCGGCATCGTCGCACTGATCTGCTTTGCCGCGTTCGTCGACGGTAATTTTAAGGTTGAGGCACCACTGGAGCTTGAGTCGCAACAGCAGGCGGTGGTGGCGGCTCCGTTTAGCGGATACCTCATGATTGTCAACGTCAAACCCGGCGAACCAGTCGAGGCCAACAAGACCATCCTCGGGCAACTCGACGACAGCGAGCTGCTGAAAGAACTCGCCATCAGCGAGGCTGAGCTGCTGACTTATCAACGTCGGGCGGCGATGGCACGTAAAGAATCCAAAGAAGCCGAAGCTCGCATCGAAGACGCCCAATCGCAGCGTGTGCAAAAGCAGATTGACCTGCTGAAACAGAAAATCTCCCGCTCGATTTTGCGATCACCCAAGAGCGGACATGTCGTCAGTGACGACCGCAATCAGCAGATCGGCATGGCTGTCGAAACGGGCGATACGTTATTCGAAATCGCCGACATCCAATCGCTGCGTGGCATTTTGCGGGTTCGCGAAGATGACCGTCCTGAGATCAAAGTCGGGCTTACCGGGCAGCTGCGAATCGCCGCCCATCCCGGAAAAGCGATTGACTTTACAATCACCAACATTCAGCCGGTGGCACAGGCCGTTGAAGAGTCCAATATTTTCGAGGTTTGGATAGAACTTAAGCAGCATCCCGATTGGCTGCATCCCGGGATGGAAGGCGAGGCGGAGATTTGTGTCGGCCAGCGGAAGTATGGATGGATATGGACCCGCCGCGCCACCAACTGGTTCCAAATGAAACTGTGGGAATGGTTCTAACCGATCGTTGAGAATTCATGGCTGTTCAAAGACCTACATTTCACGAGTCTTGGTATCGCATCTCGGCGATGCATCCTCGGCTGCGCGCCGGTATCGAAGTTCGCCGCCAGTTTTACCGCGGTCAAAAATGGTATACTCTTTGCGATCCGGGAAACAACGACCACTTTCGGTTGACGGAGTCGGCGTACTATGTCGTTGCATTGCTCGACGGTACACGAACGATCCAGCAGGCGTGGGAACAGACGATGACTGCTCTCGGCGACGCTGCCCCGACGCAAGGTGAAACCATCCAACTGCTGGGCCAGCTCTATTCGTCCAATCTGCTTCGCGGGGATGTACCACCTGACGTCGAGGGAATGTTCACTCGTTTCCGCAAACGCCAAATGCGCGAAATCGGCGGAACGCTGGGAAACTTGATGTTCCTCAAGATTCCCCTGTTCGACCCCGACCGCATTCTCAATGGGCTGGTAAAGGTTTTCTGGTGGGTTTACTCACCGGTCGGATACGCATTGTGGGCGATCATCATAGCGTTGGGCGCTCGGTCGCTTTTGGGCCGGTGGGATTCGCTGACAGCCCAGGCGAACAACATTCTCGACCCGTCGAATCTGCTGTGGTTGTACGTTTGTTTCGCGGGGATTAAGGCGATTCACGAAATCGGCCACGGGCTAGCATGTAAGAAGTTCGGTCAATCCGAAGGGACGCTAGGTGAAGTGCACACCATCGGCATTATGCTGCTCGTGCTGACGCCCATGCCGTACGTCGACGCCACCAGCAGTTGGTCGTTCCGCCGCAAGTGGCGTCGCGTCGCCGTCGCCGCCTCGGGAATGTATCTGGAACTCGCCGTCGCCGCTATCGCAGCAATACTGTGGGCCAACTCGGCATCGGGATCGCTGCTGCACGCAATCAGCTACAACGTAATGTTCATCGCGTCGGTTTCGACGATTCTGTTCAACGCCAACCCCCTGCTGCGATTCGACGGTTACTACATCCTCGCCGACATCCTCGAAATTCCCAATCTCAACCAACGCAGCAAACAGTACCTCTACTACCTCGTCCGCAAATACGCATGGCGAGTCAAAAATCCGCGAAGCCCCGCACACAACCCCGGAGAACGCCGGTGGTTTTTCTTCTACGCCATCGCCGCAACAATTTATCGCATATTCATTTGCATCTCGATCCTTACATTCGTCGCCGAAAAGTTGTTCTTCGTCGGTGTGATGTTGGCGGTTGTTTCGGTGGTAATGTGGGTGATCTTACCGCTGTGGAAATTCGTGAAATATCTCGCCATTAGTCACGAGCTAACCCGCAATCGGCCGTGGGCAATCGCATCTACGCTGGTATTTTTCGGCGTAATTTCGGCGTTTGTCGGGCTGTACCAATGGCCCGACCGATTCGTCGCAGAAGGCATTGTGGAATCTGTCAATCGCGAAATTTACCACGCGGGGACCGACGGGTTCCTCATGGAAATTTCGCCAACCAACGAAAAAGTCGACAAAGGATACCAGCTGTACGTTCTCAGCAATCCCGATCGCCAAAGCGAAGCGGGGCAGCTGCAAGATCAACTCGACGAACTCGAAGCCCGCCGCAAACTCGCTCAACGCGACAAAAAATTCGTCGAAGCCAAAATGTACGCTTCGCAAATTGACGCGTTGGGCAAAAAACTCCAGCGAATCAAAAGCGAACTGGCCCGCCAGGTCGGCCGAGCCGATTTTACCGGTCTGTGGGTCGCCCCGCGAATGAATTTCCAGATCGGACGATGGATCAAACGTGGTGATCCACTGGGAATGTTAACCGATCCGCAACGGCGGCGATTCCGCGTAGTTGTAGGACAGGACGAAGCGGCACGGTTGTATACCGACCGAAACATCAAGGTGGAATTCTACCTGCAAAATCGCACGGATTTACCGGGCGGAACGGGGCGAATCGAAAAAATTATCCCGGCCGGGCAGTCTGACTTACCGTCGGCCTCGCTAGGATTCAGCAGTGGTGGAAATCTCGCGATTGATCCCAGCGAAAAAAGCGGGCGAAAGACCCTTGAAAAATTCTTCGAGGTCTGGATCGAACCAAACACTCCGCTGCCATCGGAATTATATCATTCACAGCAAAAAATCGTGGTTCGTTTCGAGTTGTCGTCAAAACCGTTGGGGCAGCAATGGTTCCGCGGAATACATCAGATGTTTCGCAAGAGGTTCTCGAAATGACACTCACGTCGTCAACCGGGAATTGGTCGATGCTGTCGCAGAATTTTTCCCAAAGCGAGCTACCCACCGGCATTGATCTTTTGTGGGCGAGATTCGGACTTCTGGGTGGGCGGTTGCAGCATCGCACGTCGAGATACATGGCGCTCGCGTCGCGGGTTTTGGATCTGCAGAAGGAAATCGAAACCTACACCGACGCTGCCTTGAAGGATCGCACGAAACAGCTGCAAGCGATTTTTCGGCGGGGTCGCGACACGCTTGAAGTTCGCCTCGAAGCCGTGGGTATCGTAAGGGAAGTCGCGCGGCGATTGCGTAACGAGCATCCTTACAAGGTACAGGTCGCCGGGGCCATCGCGATGCTCGAGGGAAACATAATCGAAATGGCGACGGGTGAGGGTAAAACGCTGACGGCCTCGCTTACAGGCACGCTCTACGGATGGCGAGGACGCGGGTGCCACATCATAACCGTAAACGACTACCTAGCTGAACGCGATGCAGACTCGATGCGGGCGATCTACGAATTTTGCGGGTTGACCGTCGGATTTGTCACTGGTGCGATGGAACCGCAGCAGCGCCGCGCCGCCTACCAATGCGACATAACATATCTGACAAACAAGGAGGTCACCGCCGACTTTTTGCGCGACCAGCTCGCCATGGGCCGGCAGCGTGGATTGTCCGAATCGCTGCTGAAAAAAATTATGGACGGGGCTGGAACGAACACCGACCAATTAGTCCAGCGTGGGTTGGGCGCTGCCATCGTCGACGAAGCCGACAGCGTCCTGATCGACGAAGCCGTCACCCCGCTGATAATTTCCGGTGACGGGGGTAACAAGCTCGAGGCCGAAACGTATGTCGAGGCCTGCAAAATAGCAAGCGAATTTACGCCCACCGAAGACTACCGCAAAAACGATCAGTATCGCGAAATTGAGCTTACGCGGGCAGGTGAAAACAGGCTTGCGAAAATGATCGAAGCTGCCCAAGGCGTCTGGGCCGGGTTCCGCCGCAGCGAAGAGCTTGTCGTTGGGGCACTCGTCGCCCGCGAGTTTTACGAAAACGGCAAGCAGTACATTATCGACGACGACAAAGTCGTAATCGTCGACGAAGCTACCGGCCGATTAATGCCGGATCGCGAATGGCGTGACGGATTGCACCAAGCCGTAACGGCGTGGGAGAATCTCGAGGTTCAACCGCCCAAAGACACGTTCGCCCGCATGAGCTTTCAGCGGTACTTCCGATTGTACCCCACACTGTGCGGAATGACCGGAACCGCCCGCGAGGCCGCCGGTGAACTCTGGGATATTTACCGCCGGGCCGTCGTGAAAATTCCCACCAACAAACCCTGCATCCGAAAAACGCTACCGCAGCTGACGTATCGAACGCAATCCGCCAAAATCGCAGCCATAACCGAAATCGTCCAGCAGTATCACGATGAAGCAAAACCCGTCCTGGCCGGAACCCGTAGCGTAAAGGCCTCCAACGTACTGGCCGCCGGGCTTGACGACATCGCCCTTGGCAACTATCAACTGCTCAACGCCGTAAACCACAAGGCCGAGGCCGAAATTATCGCTCAGGCCGGACAAAGCGCCGCCATCACCGTCGCCACCAACATGGCCGGCCGCGGAACCGATATCAAACTCGCCCGCGGTGTTGCTGACATCGGCGGGTTGCGAGTGCTACTTACCGAGCGGCACGAATCCAAACGTGTCGACCGCCAACTTCAAGGCCGATGCGCCCGCCAAGGCGACCCCGGGGAAACCCTCTCGTTCGCTTCCCTCGACGACGAACTACTCATCCGACACGCCCCCTGGCTGAGAAACCTGCTGGCAATGCTGTCAAAATTTCCCACTCGCAGCCCCGAACGCCAGGCCAAACCCATCAGCGGGCCGCTACTATGGTTGGTGAACCTCACATTTAAGTATGCCCAGCGGCGTGCAACGCAAAAAGCCTTCTCGCAACGCAAGGGCGTCCTGAAAACCGACACTTGGCTAGACGAAATGCTCGGATTCTCCGGCAAGCAAACGTAGCGTTCCAGCCAACCGAAAATATACAGACAAAGTTGATTTTGCACCCACAAACGCGGGAGATAAATTCGTAGCCCCGTGGCAAATACCTTGACTGGCGGGCAAAACACCCATTACACTGTCGGCGTTGATCACCGAAAGGGTTCGTGCGTGAAAATCAGTTCTACAATTGTGATTATGCCCGCTTTTAACGAAGCCGCCAGCCTACCTGCCGTCTTTGCCGATCTGCAGGTCTATGCAAATGACTTCGACTGGTTGGTCGTGGACGACGCCTCACATGACAACACGAGTGAAGTTGCCAAATCGTTCGGGGCCACTGTCCTTACGCTGCCGCTGAACATGGGCGTCGGGGGAGCGGTGCAGGCGGGGTATATTTACGCGTGGGAAAACGGATACGATTGTGCGATTCAGTTCGATGGCGACGGGCAGCACCGCGCGAAGCATTTCGCCGAACTGCTCGACCCCCTGCAAAACGCACAGGCCGACATGGTAATCGGCAGCCGCTATCTCGACGGAGTGCGGTACCGGCAGCAGGTTTCGCGGCAGATCGGCACGCGAATATTTTCGCTCGTGCTGAAGCTTTTCCTCCGCCAAAAAATCACCGACCCGACCAGCGGGTTCCGGGCTGTCAACAAACCGCTGCTGAGGTTTTTTGCGAAGCATTATCCCCAGGGTTGGCTTGGCGATACGCTGGAGGCTTTGGTCGAGGCGGCGCGGCATGGATTCGTTGTTCGCGAAATTCCCGTTACGATGCGGCAGCGCAAACACGGTACCAGTGCGGGTAGTTTTCTCAAGGGCGCGTTTTCCAGCTGCTGCGTGCTGTTGGCGATTTTCATCGATCTGTTCGAGAAAAAGCATCCTAACCACGGCAAACCAGCGGAGGATAAATCATGCTAGCCGAGCAGAATCCGTGGGTACTGCGAACCATCTGCACGATGGTGGCGGCGTTGATTGTTATCGCGTGCATTTTGTGGAATATTCGCCAACGCCGGCTGCGAGAAACCTACGCAATCATCTGGCTGGTCTTCGGAGTAGCGCTGCTGCTGTTCGGAGTCTTTCCGCAGATTTTCATGTACATCTCAACATGGACAGGCATCTACTACCTAACCTTGATAATGGGCTTCTTTTTCATCTGTCTGTTCGTGTTCATCCTGCAAATTTCGGTGATCATCTCGTCGCACAGCGATTCTGTATGCAGATTGACGCAGCGATCAGCGATAGCCCGTGAAGAAATCGAGTCGCTCAAGCAACAGGTACGAACTTTGCAAGATAAGCTAGATACCGGCGAGTCGCAAAAATCCGGCGACGATAATCAAAACGGGGGCGACGCCTAATGCACAATCGCCCCGTCATTCTGCGATGGAGTCGTCTCCTCGTGCTGATCCCCGTAATCGTGTATTTAACGAGCCTCACTCAGTACTGGATATGCTCAAACGACTCGGCGATGTATATTTTCCAGGGGCGTTCGTTTTTGCAGACCGGAATGTTCATGAAAAACGGCGCACCTCATCTCGTTGCCTCGCCGGGGTTTCCGGTAATGCTGGCTGGCATAATGGGCATCGTCGGTATCGCAAATTTCATCGCCATGCAGCTGTGCATGTTGCTGTGCGGGGCGTTGGGCTTGTGGATAATCTATAAACAGCGTTGGATATGGACGACCCGATTCCAAGCCGGGGTAATTGTATTCGCAACAGCGATGAGCTATTGCTTTTACCACAATATCGGGCGAACACTAACCGAGGCACCGTCGTTTTTGCTGTTCTGGCTCGTCGTTGCAATGTTGCGAGCGGCGAAAGCAAACAAATGGTTTTTGTTGCTGGCGGGGCTTAGCGGATATCTCGCTGTTATGGTTCGGATACCGGCGGTGCTGCCGATGGCGGCGGTCGGAGCGGCAGCATTATTTGAAAGACGATTGATAAGCGAGAAGTTTTGGTGGCGACTTGCCGGTTGTGCGGTTTTAGGTGTTGGCGTGATTGCTGGGTGGTACCACATAAAGCTAATCACGACAGCCTATCAGCAAGCCGTGCCCTACGCATCTGCAACGGGCGGAATTTTCAACACAACCGATACTTTTTTCGTAGTCATCGACAATATCGGGCGGCTGTTTTCAAATATGGTTTTGGCACAGCGGAATTGGATTGTCGGCTGGGCGGTTATCGCCCTGATGATGCTCGGGGCTTTGTACTGCTATCGACATCGCAGCCGAAAATTGGTATTCCCGACGATTTTTATCATCGTCCATTCGATCCTGCTGATCGCCACAGTTGGCAGCTGGTCGATGATGGTGAGATATTGGTTTTATGCACTGCCGTTTGTCCTCTACTACCTGTTCAGGGGTTTCGAATTGTTGGGCGACGAACTGACACGGGTACTTAAACTCAATCGCCCCCTGCTACGGCTGCCGAAATTCGCTGCGGTCGCCATCGTCGTTCTGCTGGGGGTGCAATTTCCGCTTATCGCACGGGACAACTATGTTTCGGTGTATGGTTGGGGTCATTCGCAGCAGGAATTCTACGAGAAATTCAATGGCGGGCGCGATGCGGAAATTATGTCGCTGGTAACCCAGCTGCAATCGCAGCAATCCGATCAATGGATCGCCGCCTCGGATAGGATTTCGGTTTTGACCGCCTTTTCAGGACGAAATGTCCACGAGCTGCAAACCAACCCGCTTGATGTTATTCATTCGCCGCAGTGGAAGCAAAATCTCCCTGAGGTCGTTTTGATCAAACGCCCAAAGCCCAAAGAGGCTTCCAAAACGCAGGTGTACAACCAGCTGATGGAGATTTTCACCACGAACAAAGCAAACTGGACATTGGACAAAGAGACAAAAGCCTGGGTGGTCTTCAGACGAAAATCCGACCAGGCCAACCCGGACAACTAAGAGTCGATACGTATGACGAAAATTTCCATAGTAACCCCCATTTTCAACAACCATCTCTATGTCCGCCAAGCCATCGAGAGCGTGCTGTCGCAAAAAGGCGACTTCGAGATCGAGTACATAATAAAAGACGGCGGGTCGACCGACGGTACTCTGGAAATTCTCAACGAGTACGCCAACGAACCCGGAGTAAAAATTATCACAGGTGCGGATCGCTCGCTGTATCACGCATTGCGAATCGGATACGAACATGTCACAGGCGAGATCGGCGGATTTTTGTGCTCGGACGATTTTTACGCCCCCGGTGCCTTCGTGAAAGTGCTGGACGAATTTGCGAAATATCCCAACCGCGATTGGCTTTACGGCCGCTGCGATATCGTCGACGGAGAATCCAAGCCGATCCGCAGTATGATCACCAGCTACAAAAATATCGCTGGTTTCTGGTACAATCGTTGGGTGTTGCGTTGCGTAAACTACGTAAATGCCCCGGCAACGTTTTGGCGAATGCGGGCGTGGACGGCCACCGGCGGAATGACAGACCGTTACAAGTACGCCAGCGACTATGCATTCTGGATGGAGCTGAGTTTGCAAACGCGTGGGATACCGCTGCACGAGCATGTGTCTTCGTTCCGCAGGGCTGGGGTTTCCATCAGTGATAAACATTACCACGACCAGTTCGCCGAGGAGTTGGAAATTGCGCGCAACCATGCGGGGTTGTTGGCGTATACTATACATCGGCTTAATGTTTGGGGTATAATCAGCATTTATTCCCTTCTTGGACGACGAACGGCAACGGAAATAGAACAAGGACATCCCGATGCGGACGAAAATTGACCTGTATAAGGTTCAACAGAAACAGAGCTAGTTATGAAAATTGTAGTTATTGGTTCATCCGGCGGACATCTCACCGAGCTGCTTAGGCTGAGTGATATGCTTCAGCAGCACGAGACCATTGTAGTCACGTATGATCTTGGGCGTGTAGTGCATCCCACGCAATATAACCTACCGATTCCCCCTTTTACTCCCATGCGAATTCTACGCACCTGCTGGATGACTCTTCAACTTCTCAGAAAAGAAAAACCGGACGTAATTCTCTCAACGGGTGCGGAACTCGCAATTCCGGCATTTTTGCTGTCGAGAATACTCCGGATAAAGACAATCTTTTTAGAGACGGTTACCCGCTTTAAAACTCCAACACTAAGCGGCAGGATTTGCTATTATCTAAGCGATGTCTTCCTGGTACAGCAACCGGAACTACTCGATGTGTATGGCCCGCGGGCCAAATATGAAGGAGCTGTGCTTTGACGGATCCCAAAGCTTCCAAAGACAACTCATATACACAGATTTTGGTTACGACGGGATTCTTCGTGCCTTTTACGCGTCTGTTTGCCGCCGTAGACAGTTATGCAAACATCAGCAAGATGACCACGCTGGTGCAAGGGGACAACATCGACTTTCAGTTTCAACACGCCACGCATGTCAAAGTTGTCAACGATATACGTGAGCGCATGCTGGCAGCAGAAGTTGTTATTGCGCATGGCGCCATGACATTGGTTGAAGCCTTGGAAATTGGCGCACACCTCGTTGCTGTGCCCCGCCAGCATAAATATAACGAACATATTAACGATCATCAGGTTTATTTCGCAAAATGGTTGTCAAAGCAGTACGGCTTCCCTGTGGTATTGGATATCAAAGATCTACCGGAAGCAATTCGACAAGCAAAACAGAATAAACCACAAGTCTATAAATCCAAAGCTCAACCCCTGAAGGATTTTCTTTCGGCAAAACTTGCGTTATGGGATACGGCAAGAAAGGCGGTAAGAGAATGAAACGACTTTTCTCTGTCCACGACATATTCCGCTTTTCGATTGATGACGAGCATTGGCCTGCCCCAGTCGAGAAAAACATAATTGCATTTTGGAAAGCCTACGAAATAAGTGCCAATGATATTCCCTTACGGCCTGACGCAATCGATATCGAACTGATTCCCAGTAAACGCATCTCCATTCCGGACGAGGCCATCAATATCGACAATCAGCTTTACGTAACCCACGACGCAATCGTCCAGAAGTGCCGTTATAAATTCGCGCGTTTCCAAATTCGCATCTCAGGCCTGCAGGAGCTTAAGAAAATTCGGCTTACTATCGCAGGTAACTATGCAAGCCATTGGGTTTGGCCGTTCCATATTTTCTCCGGCCTGCTGAGATGGTTAAGTATCCTGAAAGAGACCATCCTGCTGCATGGGCTTGGGTTGTCACTTAACAATGGGGCGGTGCTATTGACTGGTTCCAGCGGGACGGGTAAGACGCTCAGTGCGTTGGCGTGGTTAAACGCAGGGGGCAAGTATTTTGGTGACGATAAAGTCTTTGTCCGCAAAGGCGAACTCCTAGGGCACTGGAATCCAATTAACCTCTGGTATCATCGATACCAGGACAACCCTGATTTGGCAAAATTTCTTCCTAAACCCAACCCTCAAGAAACCAAAGACGCGAAATTCTCAAAACTCATAAGCACCCTGACGCTTGGTAAGATCAATTTGTCAACCAACGTTCATCCCGCAGATCATTATCCCGAGGCGTTCGCATCTCCTGCGCCCCTGAAAAAAATCATAGTCATGCGAAGGGGAGAGAAGCTTGGGTTAACAGATAATCCCCACCCTGAACAGATTGCGCGGCAGATCAAGGCAGACTTACTGCTGGAAGCGGTTAATGTAATGAGATGGCAGGAGTCGTTGGCGCATTTGGGTACGTCAAACCCACTGGCCAATTGGTATGATGCTTCCTGCGCGATTATCGATCAGTTAGTTTCGCAGGTAGACCTGCAGCTGGCGACCGTTCCCGAAAAGTATTCACCGAAAATTCTGGATATGATACAAGGCAGCATGGAATGAGCTCAAAACCAGTATTCATGAATATCGTTGATGATCTTCTGATCGAATGGCGTGGCTTGTCATATTCTCCCGTCCAGAAGTATAATATTCCCTACGAGGGTTGTATTATTCCGGAAGAATCAAGTCGTGACTTTCCGCTGCGAATGATTGTGCAGCAAGGACGCCCACCTAAAGACGTGACAGATAAACTGGTGCGGTCAACTCGTGATTGCGAGATTGGGGATGGGGTGTTCTGTGCGACTCATACCCGCGACCCCATTGTCTGGAAGGCCTGGATTGCAGATTTTCCACTTGATGGAGTACCAACCGACAAACCTGTGCGAGTGTGGTATCAGTTCGTGCGGAGAAAACGCAGCGTTTGGCCGTGGTTTATGTTCCCTGAACTACTGGTCTGTTTCCATGTTGTAGGCCCGTTAATGGAATGGTTGCTCTCGTTACGCAATATATTTCTACTGCACTCCGGAGCCGTGGAAAAAGACGGCAAGGCTGTACTGCTACCCGGACGCGGAGGGGTCTTCAAAACATCCCATATAATTGCACTGTTGCAGCAAGGGTGGAAATTCCTTTCAGACGATCTCGTAATTCTTAAGGACAACAAATTTTGGCCGACTCCTTTCCACGTGACATTTTTCGACTATTTCTATCGTTATTGCCCTGACGAACGCCTGACAAAAGCACGCATGTTCAAGAGTTTCATGCATTTGAGAAAAAATGCCCCACTGAAAGTGCCGATTGGCAATCCAGCGTCACCTGCGGTTGTCAACCTTATGCGACGAAAACACAAAAACGGGCCTATCGAGATATCCGACGGATTTGTCACAGATGATACTCTTCGAGTCCTCAAGGCTTCAGATGTACTTGAAAAACTAAATTTCAATGATTTGGAGGAATTGCGAGGCAGAATGTTCCTTAATCTTGATCAGCATTTGGGTACGGACATTTGGCAGCAATACTGGTTGAAGTATGAAGCGGCTGTGAGCAATGCGCTTAGAGGGCTTCCACTGCGAGTTGTCGAGCTGAATCCTAAGCAATTTAATATTTCCCAAATCGACTATCTTCGTACACAATAATACCATATGAAACCACACCTATCACCACTACGGTTATTTGTAAAGGACAGCACGATATCCTTCTGCATGGTTCTGCTGCTGGGAGTTCTTAACTACATTCTCTGCCGAAATTTCGCACTGATGCTGTCGGAAGAAGATTTCGGTTTCCTGTCCAGTGTGCTAGCCGTGGTGATGCTGGTGTTGGCGTTTTTAGATCTTGGCCTCGGTGAGGCGGCGGGGATTATGATTTCCCGGTCACATGATACGGGGGATATACATAAAACCCAGAAATTGTTCACGTGCTTTTTGTATTTTCGCGTTGGGCTTGCGATAGCCTGTTTTGGTGGGCTTGCTATCGCATCATTTTGGTTAAAGACAACTTTCTTCGGATATTCAGGCCCAACAATTCTTCTCATAGGCTTGTTTGGGCTTATCATAACGATGAGCCTGGAATCGGCGATGGTTCAATCTCTTGGGGCCATTAGAGCCTTCGGCATGAAGTACGCAATTATAACCCTAAGGGTGATGCTGCTGTGTATCATCAGTTTTTTTTTCGTCCCGAAATACGGCTTGGTGGTGATAATTCTCGCCTGGCCGGCCGCTAACCTCATATCAACGGGCATTGGCGTGCTATATCTGCACCACATAAAAGTGGCCTCACTGGAAATGTTCCAAAAAGAGCATCGCCTCGAGCTCAAGGCAATCCTTTCGGTGAGCATGTGGATAGCTATCGCCTGTGCGGGCACTTCAATGATGTGCTACATGGATATACTCTGTTTAACGTGGTTAAAGTCACTTACGGACGTGGGTATTTATAAAGTTGCGTTGTCGATTAACCAGGTTATTTTCAGCATTATGACCCTGCCAATGGTACTTACTCCGACGGCCTCGATTTTATGGTCCAAGAAAGACTACAAAGAAATTAAGCGTATTACCCTGCACATCATTTACTTCTGCCTGCTGATGCTGCCTATCGTGCTATTGGCTGGAATCTTCTGGGGCAAAGAGATCATCACTATAATGTTCGCAGAAAAATTTACAGCGGGTGCCACCGCACTTACTTGGCTGTGGGGCGGGACGATTTTCTTTGCCATCGGCAGCGTTTGTACAAGAACACTCAACGCCGGGCACAAACAACGCAGCGTAGCCATTGTCGTGATCGTCTGCGTCGTGGCGAACTTTACCCTCAACGTGCTGCTGATTCCTCAATACGGCTATACCGGGGCAGCGGCAGCGACGGCGATATCCTACGTTCTACTTGCCGCCATCAGTTCAATTAGACTTTTCTCATGCCTGAAAAAATTGCAGAGTGATCCTAGTACTCTGTAACAGGAATTTTTGTAATTGGTTCAGTTGCCGATGTTATTTTGGCAGTATTCCAAAACTTCGGCAAAGGGCACCTGCTCAAGGCGGCCAAAAACAGGATTGCCTCGCAACTTTTTTGCAGCTGATACTGCAGGAGAATTCAGGCCACACAAAAAACGTGCCTGCTGACGCGGGCGAGACAGGGCGTTGGGATATTCCTCAATCAACCCTGCCAAGTCTTCCAGTTTAAAGTTTACCATTTTTTCGGTGCGGGGTTCATGCAACTCCCCGGCGGGGTCGCCGAGGCAAGTTCCGCAATGTCCGCAACGGTCAATGGATTCGCCGAAATAGTTCAGCAGATAGCTCGTCAGGCAACCCTCTTGTTCGGCGTAGGCGAGCATGTTTTTAATTCGTCCGATCTCCATTTTTTCATGCTCGATGAATGTATCGAGGAGTTCCCGACATATTTTTTTGCGGTCGACGCCGGTTTGAAGTCGGTGGAAACGTTGTCGATAACCAGCCATCTGTAATTGCACCAGCCCCTTATTTTGCAGGTCTTCCAGGGCGCGAAGAATAACCGAACGCCCAAAGCCCGTCGCAACAACCGCTTGGTCGGTGTTGAGCGTAACCCATTTTTTGGCCATGGTGCAGCAGGAGAACATCTTGCGAAGAAACGTAGCTTGGCTTTGGGCGTAATGCGAAAAAATCTTGTCGCTGCTGCACCCCGGAGCGAAACGGATATCGCTGTAATAAAAACCTTCCGAGCGTAATATCCCCATCAGTTCCAGCCGCGTCAGCAGTGTGCTTACCACGAGCTTTCGCATGTCATGATTGCGGGAAAGCTCGTAGGCGGAGATGTCGATGTCGTC
>DAOVZK010000003.1 GCA_030635145.1 Planctomycetota bacterium
CTATCGCCCTTTCAGGGCTGATGTATCTATTGGCCCTACACCGTGGGCTGACGCCCACGGCTAAATTCTGACCACCCCTGCGGGGTTAAAATCAAAAAGAAAAACAAGAACCAGCCCCCGCCAGAAAATCAGGTCGCTCACCATTGGCAAATAGCGGGTCCCTAAACCTTGCAAAGCGGAATCTTGCGGGTATAATTTCAGAGCATTGAAAAATTGAAAGTTCGTATTTTTGCGATGCGGGTTTGTTCGTGGCAAGGAAGAAACATGAGGCATATTCATCCATATTCCGAAATGTTTCTGACGCAGCCATGAGCAAAGCAAACCAGCAAAAAGCAAACTGTCAACTTTGAGATGCTCTGGTTTACGTTCGCAGGGTGGTCCCTGCGCTGGTCGAAGCACGGAGGTTTCGGCGGAGACGATGTGCGAGTGAATAAAACCGCAGGAGTTGGGTTTTATTCGGCCCGGCCGACGCGGCGGTGATAATTTGAAGCGAACCATGAAAATAAATCGGTGGATATTGTGTCTCTTGCTCCCCGCGGTGCTGTGCTGCATCGCAGCACCCTGCCATGGCGACTCAGCCGAGATGGTGTGGGACGGTGCAAAGTGGGTTACCCCAAAACCGCCGCAACCCGGAACACCGCAAGGTGATCTCCAGGTAATCCGCGACTACATCAAGGCCGGGGAGAACAAAACCGCAATCAAAAGCGTCGACGCGTTTATTATTCGGCACACCGCAAGCCCCGCCTGCGAAGAGGCGATGAATTTCGCCGGGCAGGCATCCATGGCTCGCGGGCGTTATTGGGATGCCTATAAGTGGTACGAGCGACAGTTGGCGGCGTATCCGAACGGTACGTTTTTCGCGCGGGCGTTGGACAGGGAGTACAAAATCGGCGACGCCTTCATGGACGGCCGAAAGCGGCGGGCGATGAAAATTCTGAGACTTTCCGCGCGGGACGACGGTATCGATATCCTGATGCGAATAGTGGCCCACGCACCCGGAACCCTCATAGCCGAACGCGCGATGCTGCGTATCGCCGACTACCACTACGACCGCGAGCAATATCTCGAAGCCATCAAAGCCTACGATCATTTCGTACGAAGCAATCGGCAATCGCGGCAGCTCGCCTACGCCATGCTGCGAGCAGCAAAAGGTACCGTGATGCTCTACCGCGGTGTTGAATTCGATATCGCCCCACTGCTGGATGCCACCGTGAGATTTCAGGTTCTCCGGGATGCGTTTCCGAAACTGGCACAAAGGGAAAACGCCGACACCATACTTGAGGAAATTCGTCTGCAGCAGGCCCACAAGCAGTATCACACCGGAAGGTTTTATCAGCGTACGCACCACCTCAAGGCAGCGCGTGCCTACTTCCGGTCTGTGCTCGCCAGGTATCCCGGAACCGAGTGGGCGGAAAAAGCGAAGGAAAAATTAGACGTACTTGGCCCAGGGGAATCGGAAATTCCCATGCCGCTGGTAAGAGAAACAAAAACTTCTACCAAATTTCCACAGCAGCCCGTGTCGATAGAAAACCTGGGCGGGAGCGAAAAACCCGCACCGCCGAAACGGGTGGCGAAAACGCCCAAACCCCAGCCGGTTAAGGAAATATCGCAGCCTGTGGAAAAAAAACCTGCACCTGCAAAACCCGTAAAATCAAAGGAAGTTGAGCAAAAGCAACCCGATCAGCCCGAAGGGCCTGCACCAATTCCGCTGGAAAAGTTGACTTGAGTCGGTCCGATAGGTTTAATATGGGCTTAGGTGCTGACCGCACCGGTTAAAAACGACAGGAATACGAACATGCATATAATCAAAATTGGACTTCTGACTGTGCTGCTGGGAGTGACGCTATTGTTTTCGGCCTCGGGCTGTGTTGATGATGGTGATGGGATGACTAGATATACCGCACGCAACCAGCATCGCCCCGGTATTCAAACCGTTGTCGTTCCGATCTGGACGCGAGGGAAAGACATTTATCGTCGTGGCATCGAGATGGATCTGACGAAGGCGCTGGTCAAGCGAATCGAACTCGACACCCCCTACAAGGTCACGAAAAAAGATCGAGCCGACACGGAACTAACCGGTACGCTTGAATTAGTCACGCAGCGAACATTGAGCTTCAATCCCGATACCGGCCAGCCGCGAGAAATGGAAGTCAACTTCCGCGTTTCATTTGAATGGAACGACCTGAGAACCGGAAAAAACATCGTCAAGCGAAAGAGTTTCAATGTTGCTGTCGTGTACCTTCCCGACGCGCCGTACAACGAAAATTTTTATCTTGGCTCGCAGAAGCTGATGGAGAAGCTGGCGATCAGAATCGTGGAAACGATGGAATCTGACTGGGGAAATTAACAGCTCAGCATAATTCTGCCAAAATCGTAGTCAGCTGAAGTAACAAGTAGCAAAAAATCCGGCGGGATTCTGTGTGATCTCGTCCTGAATCAGATACGTGGAGTAACATGACTAATCAAGCACCCGACAAAAAACCACCACGCCCCCCAAGACCTCCAAAGCCGCCCAAAAACAACCGAACAATGTTCGGCTGGGTGCTGATTATTGGACTGGGAGTTATGCTCGCGATTATGCTCGGGGGCAAGATGAGCGGTGGGAAAGAAGTCGACATCACCCAGTTTTGGCAGTACGTTGACACCAACCAGATCACCGGCACGATTGAGGTTGAGCGAACCAAAGTTCGAGGCGAGCTCAACGAATCATATCCGCTGAAGGAAGGCCAGACGCGTAAGTTTTATGCCAATCGCGACGCCAGCAATGAGCAGTTCGTACAGAACCTCAACATGCGGCTCAAGGCCGCCCAGAGTACAGCAAACGTCAAGATCGTCCCCGAAAGTTGGTTCGCGAATATTCTTCCGTCGCTGATAATGATGATTGTGATCTTCGGGCTGTTGTGGTTCTTCTTGTTCCGCCGCATGGGCGCCGCCGGTGGTGGTGCGGGGTTCCTCGGGAATTTCGGCCGATCGCGGCACCGCGTAACGACGAAAGAACAATCGAAAGTAACCTTCTCCGACGTCGCCGGCATCGACGACGCCAAAGAAGAAGTCCAGGAGATCATCGAGTTTCTCAAGAACTCCAAAAAATTCTCACGCCTCGGCGGGCGTGTCCCTCGCGGGGTTTTGCTGATCGGTGAACCCGGCTGCGGAAAAACGCTGCTCGCCAAAGCCATCGCCGGTGAAGCCGACGTGCCCTTCTTCAGCATTTCCGGCAGCGACTTCGTCGAAATGTTCGTCGGTGTTGGTGCGTCGCGCGTTAGAGACCTGTTCAAGCAGGCCAAAGACTCGTCACCGTGCATCATCTTCCTTGACGAAATCGACGCCGTCGGGCGACGCCGCGGAGCCGGGTTTAACGGCGGTGGACACGACGAACGCGAACAAACCCTCAACGCAATTCTCGTCGAGATGGACGGTTTCGATTCGTCGGATCAGGTCATCGTCTGTGCCGCGACTAATCGTAGCGACGTGCTCGACCCTGCCCTCACTCGGCCGGGCCGATTCGACCGCCAGGTAACCGTATCGCTGCCCGACCTTAAGGGCCGCTACGAAATCCTGAAAATCTACGCCGACAAAGTCAAAAGCAACGACGACGTCGACCTGCAACGCATGGCCCGCGGAACCCCGATGTTCAGCGGTGCAGACCTCGCAGCCCTCGTCAACGAAGCGGCCATCGCGGCGGCAATGCAAAACCAGGAAACCATCACGCACGCCGACTTTGAAGAAGCACGCGATAAGGTTCGCTGGGGCCGATCGCGAAAAAACCGCGCCATCGACGAAAAGGAACGCCAGCTGACGGCCTACCACGAAGCCGGGCATGCACTGGTGCAGGCAATGCTCCCCGATGCCGACCCTCTGCACAAAGTTTCGATCATTCCTCGCGGCCCGATGGGCGGGGCAACAATGTCGCTGCCCGAAAAAGACCGTTACTACTACTCGCAGAATTTCTGCTGTGCACAAATCGCCGTCGCCATGGGCGGACAACTCGCCGAAAAAATCTTCTGCGGCGACGTTTCCTCCGGCGCACAAGCCGACATCGCAATGGCAACCGAACTGTCGAAAAAAATGGTGCTCGACTGGGGCATGAGCGAAAAACTCGGGCCTATCAACTACTCCAACGACGACCAACACATCCTACCGATGGAAGTTTCGGGCAAAAGCTACTCCGAGCAGACCGCCGAACTCGTCGACAGCGAAATTAAACTCATCATCGAAACCGCACAGGCAAAAGCCCGGAAGTTGATCGAGGAAAATCGTGACAAGCTCGAGAATGTCGCCCAGGCGCTGCTGAAGTACGAAACGATCACCGCCGACGATATCGAACAAATACTCGACGGAAAAAAACTCGACAAACCAACCGTTGCAGAATTGCTCGAGGCTGAGCAAAATAAAACCGCACCCGAAACTCCGCAGGCCGAAGTGAAATCAGTCCCGGACAACAAGCTCCCTCCACTTCCGGAAATGGGATAATTTTATTGTATGGAAATTTGTATTTGCTGACCCCGCATTGAAGCAGGGCCGATAAGGTTCGCTCAAAAAACGTTGGTTAAAAAATTCATGGCGATTACGCTCGATGATATCCTGAACTCGAACCGCACGCACCGCAGCGTTGTGATGGGGATTCTGAATGTAACCCCGGACAGCTTTTCCGACGGGGGCGGCTTTCTCGAACCGAGCATCGCCGTAGCTCAAGCCCAAGACATGCTCCGCGAAGGTGCCAGCATCATCGATGTCGGGGCAGAGAGCACGCAGCCGGGCAGTGAGCGGGTTTCGGCCGACGAGCAAATCGCACGGCTGGAGAAAATCTTACCGCAAGTCGTGAAACTCGCCAACGACGCCGAGGCATTCGTCAGCATCGACACGACTCTTGCAAAAGTCGCCGCCTTCGCCCTCGACGCCGGCGCGGCGATCGTAAACGACGTCTCGGCCGGCCGCGATGATCCCGAGCTTCTGCCGTTAGTCGCCGAGCGAAACGCTGCTGTCGTGTTGATGCATATGCTGGGCGAACCCAAAACCATGCAAGCCAATCCGACATATCAGGACGTCGTCGCGGAAGTATCGGTGTTTCTGTCTAAACGTCTCGCCGCCGCCGAGGCCGCCGGCATCGCGCGACGCAAATGCATAATCGATCCCGGTATCGGGTTCGGAAAAACGCTCCAGCACAACCTTTTGCTACTAGCCGGAATCGCACCGCTTACGAAACTGGGGTGCCCCGTCTTGATCGGGCCCAGCAGAAAGCGATTCATCGGCGTAATCACAGGGCAGGAAGATTCGACTCATAGGCTGGGCGGAACGGTCGCGGCTTGCTTAAGAGCGTTCGAAGGGGGAGCGACGATTTTCCGCGTTCACGACGTCGGGCAGGTTCGCGACGCATTGCTGGTAGCCGGGGCCATCGACAACGCCACACCAAGCGAACGATAACCTCCGCAAAATTTTGCAATTTTATCGAATTTCCCGCCCGCAATTTCCGAGATAAACCAGGACGATTGTCCAAATTTGTGCGCATACCATGGGAATTTTATGCATTTTTTGAAATTCCTGTCGTTTATTCATGTCTGTTTCGCCTTGTCTTTTGAAAAAGACATAAAAGACAAGGGGCGAAACGTAATGAAACCATATGGCAGGTCATTAGCGAAATGCTTGAAAGAGGTGCGAAAATGGCACATGTACTTGTAATTGACGGCGAAGAAACTTCGAGGCGGCAGCTGCGATCTGTTTTGGAGCAGGCGGGGCATCAGGTAAGCGACGCCAGCGACGGGCAAGCGGGCGTTCGGCAGTGCGGTACGAATCAGCCCGACGTACTCGTGACGGATATGATCACCCCCGAACCCGAAGGGCTGGAATTCATCAGCAACATTCGCAAAACTTTCAGCGACACCGGGGTGGTGGCCATCTCCGAGGACAAGTCCTGCACCATGGGACACCTGCTGAATATCGCGAGGCATTTCGGAGTCAACCGCTCGCTGTGCAAACCGATCGACCATAGCGAACTGCTGCGGGTCGTCGACAAACTCGTCGCCGACGGGCGAATCGAACTACCGCAAAAAATCGCCTGCTGATTGCACAGCTATCGAGTCTTGCATAATTCGCCAAACAGATTCAAATCGTTGGCGTCGGTTATCTCGACGTTGACGTATTTTCCCGTAAGCGCCGCCGGGGCATCAAAAATCACGATGTGATCGCCCGTCGTTCTGCCCATCAATTGCACCGTCCCGTCGGGGCCACTGCTGGGGGCTTGTTTGCGGCTTCGTTTGCTTAAACCCGTAACGAGAACTTCCACTGTTTGCCCAACGTATTGCTGGTGATGCTTCAGGGCGACTTCTTTCTGCACGGTAAGCAGCTCGTTGTTGCGCCGTTTTTTTACTTCTTCGGGAACGTCATCGTCCAGTTTTTTCGCCGAGATAGTTCCCGGCCGCGGTGAATACTTAAAGATGAACGAATTCTTAAATTCGCTACGACGAATCAAATCCTTCGATGCTTCGTGGTCTTGCTCGGTCTCACCGGGGAACCCCACGATAAAGTCGCTGACGATGACGACGTTCGGAATCGTTTCGCGGGCTGCGGTTATAAGGTCGTCGTATTGCTGCAGCGTGTAACCGCGATTCATGGCCTTGAGGATTTTGCCTGACCCGCTCTGAGCAGGGACGTGAATGTACGGACAGATGTTCGAAAAGTCGCGCATCACCTGCAAAATGTCGGCGGTAAAATCTACGGGATGCGAAGTTACAAATCGCAGCCGTCGCAGCCCTTCGATCGGCGCAAGCATCGCGAGCAGTTCACTGAACCGCGTCGTGGCTTCGCCGTTTTTATGCTTGTAGCTGTTAACGGTTTGCCCGATCAGCGTAATTTCGCTTCGGCCTGAGTCTACAAGTTTGCGAACTTCCGCAGTGATAGCCTCCGGGCGACGGCTGCGCTCGGGGCCACGAACAAACGGTACAATGCAGTACGTGCAAAAATTGTCGCACCCGCGCATTATGCGAACGAACCCCTGCGATGTTTCGCACATAACTTCGGGGTCGCGCGAGGCGTCGACAACATCCATCGCCTCGGCGTCACGAGCGATTTGCTCTTTGGTTTCGTGGGAATGCTTTTGCGTTCGCGACGGATCGAAGCTCGTTACCAACCCGTCAGCTGCGGTTGCCTGGTCGATCATGTCGGGAAGTTTGTGGAGTTGCCCGGGGCTGCAAAGAATGTCAACGGCGGAATACCTTCGCGCCAGGTCAACGCCTTCTCGCTGAACCATGCACCCCAGCACGCCGACGATTATCTCCTTGCCGTCGGCCTTGCGTTTTGCGTCCATTCCCAATCGCGAGTAGATTTTGTCCTCGGCGTGTTGGCGGATGGAGCAGGTGTTGTACAGAATCACGTCGGCGGACTTGCGGGCGGTGATAATTTCGTGCGATCTGTTTTGCAGAAGCGTCACGAGCAGTTCGCTGTCCAGCCGATTCATCTGGCAGCCGAGGGTTTCGATGTAAACTTTCATTTTCGGGTATCGCAAAAAAAGGTAAGCGTTCACGCTCTTTTTCCTGTTAATCAAAAAATTTTACCGAAGTTTTTATTAAAAAAATTCTTTTTTGACAGGATTACAGGATTAACTATGAATTATTAAAAAGAAAACCAGAATAAAAGCAACTAACTGCAAACAACCTCGCAAAGAATATAAATTCCCATGTAAATTAATCCTGATTAACAGGATTTTCCAGCCTATATTCTATCCTGTTATCCTGTCAAAATGTTGTGTGAATGGTTACAAAAAAAGAAGACAGAAATCGAAGGACAAATTGTCCCGAGACTCCTGCCTTCTGCATTATTTGGTCTTCATCGTCGCGGGATTATTCGGCACCCCGGAAATTCATACCGTGCTCGATGAGGCGTTCGCGAATTTCGTTGAGACTGGTCTGCCCGAAATTCTTCTGGCTCATGAGTTCGACTTCTGACATGTTGGCGAGTTCTTCGAGCTTCAAGATGCCCAGCTGCTCCAGCACGCGTCTCGAACGCACCGACAGCTCGATCTGCATGATCGGTGTGCCGGTTCCGTCGTCGATGGCTGCGGGCTTGACGACCTGCAAATCAACGAGACCACCACCAGCGGAGTAGTCGGTGGTGTCTTCCAGGGCCTGGCCCAAACGAAGATTCTTGGCGGTGAGCATTTCCTTGATTTCCTTCAGCGAAGTCTCGCCGAAATTCTTGTAACCAAGCAGCTCGGGTTCTGATGTGCGAACCAGATCGCCAAGCGTGCGAATATTCATTTTCTTGAGGCAGTTGCGGGCACGAACGGAAAGTTCGAAGTCCGTCACCGGGATATCCAGAATCGCGTCGCGTTTGGCCGTGCGTCGGACCTGGTCTTCGTCGTAGTACATATCGGTGGCGGCCTCGGCGTCCTTGAGAAAAAGCTTCGCCCGCTGGTGTTGAGGGTTCGCCGCCAGCAGCCGTCTGAGATATCCCACAGCCTGATCGTATTTCCCGGCGTCCTCGCACAGAATTGCCAGATTCAGCAGCGCATTGGCACGAATCGGTATATGCGAGAGGCACTCTTCGTAGAGTTCGACAGCCTCTTCCTCTTCACCGTGCAGGTCAAGATAGTACGCCAACCGGAAAGTCGCCTGCGGGTGAGACTCCTGCAGCTCGCGAGCTTGTTCGTACGCTTCGCACGCCCCCTCGCCGTCGCCGCCAAGTTCCGCAATGAGGCCCTTGAGGTAGAAACCCGTCGCCGTCTGCGACACTACCGCGGATATTTTGTCCAACGCCTTAGCTGCCTGACCGCAGTCGCCGCTTAAGGCCGTACCTTCGATAAGCAGTGCAGCAATTTCCGTCGCATCCCAGCCGCAACCTTTTGCGAGAGTAAACTCTTCGGCGGCGGCGGCGTAATTGTTTCGATTGCGGTGGCATTGCCCGGCGTAGTAATGCCGTTCCTTGCCTTCCGGGGCAGCTGCAAAAGCCTGCAATGCTTCAGGGAATTTGCAAAGCATGTAGCGGGCGATTCCAATCTTCAGTGCCGCATTGCCCTTGGCGTCGGGGTTCTGAGTTTCCATCTCGCCGAGCATACCGCGAAACTTGCTCGCGGCGTCGGTGGTGGCGTAAAGCTCTTCCAGCAGACAGTCATGATCTTCGGTGGTCCATGCTTCCTTCTGCACAATACTCAAAACCGTATCCATCGTGGCCTGTTCCATATGATATTATTCTCCTGATCCGGTTGACCCGGATCCAAAATTTTCCGTTACTCAAAGTTCGCCCGAAATTTTCAGGCAAACCCGTTCGGTGTCTGGTGTTGCTATTTGGCTTTCCAGAATTCCGCGCAAAGCAGCCGCGTATCTTACACGGGACGGATTATTATAGCAATGCTTTGTGCGCTTACAAATTTTTTTGCACCCAATTTGCACCCGAACCACGCATAATTTACTTGCGGGCATCGGAATTTAGCCGCGACAATGCCCAAACTGCGGAAATAAGGTGCAGCCCCAGGGCAGGATATACCGAAATAATAACGAGCGTGACCGATAAGCCGATACACATAATTGTCAATCCACACAGTGGATATGGGGGGCAGAAACTCCAGCTGGCGGAGCTGTGCAATGAGCTGCGCCTTGCCGGTAAGCAGACCGTTGAGTATGTCACCAAGTCGGCCGGTGATGCAACGCGTCATGCCCGCAAAATTGCTCCCGAAGCGGCCGTGGTCGTCGCATGGGGCGGAGATGGAACCATAAACGAGGTCGCCAACGGGCTGGCCGGGTCGCCGGTGCCGCTGATGATCGTACGGGCAGGGACGGAGAATCTGCTGGCCAAGGAGCTCGGGATTCCCCGCAGAGCCGCGGGGCAGGCACAGATCATTCTCGATAACCGAACGATGGATTTCGATATCGGGCTAATCAACGGGCAGAGCTTCCACTCGATTCTCGGTGTGGGTTTCGATGCCGAAGTCGTGCGACGACTCTCGTCGGGACGATCCGGGCACATCTCGCACCTGAGCTACTTTTGGCCGATCTGGCGAACGTTCTGGGAACACGATTTTCCGAACCTTCACATCACCGCCGACGGGGAGGAAGTCTTTCACGGCCGAGGTCTGGCGTTTGTGGGAAACATCTCGCGATATTCCGTCGGGCTGCGAATCTGCCGGCATGCAAAATTCGACGACGGACTACTCGACCTCGTAATCTTCAAGTGCCGCGAACGAACCGGCCTCGTCCTACACGCGGCCTGGACGATGCTGCGACTTCATCCGCTCAAGGGCAACGTTATCTATCGCCCGGCACGGGAAATTCGCATCGAATCGACCGACAAGATCCCATGCGAACTCGACGGGGACATGGGGCCCAGCACGCCGCTGGATATTTCAATCGCACCGTACAAAATTAAAATTCTCGTTCCGAGGCAGGAGTCGAGATGGACTTTACCGCTTTGGCCTTGGAAGGGAGCACCTCTATGAGCAGTGACAGTAGTGTAAAAAGTTGCAAAATCGGCCCCGTGGAATTCGGGGCAGGAAAGCTCAGCATCATCGCCGGGCCTTGCATGGCCGAGTCGCTCGATATCTGCATGCAAGTCGGCAAAAGCCTAACCGAAACCTGCAAACAGCTCGGTATCGGATACGTTTTCAAGGCCAGCTTCGACAAGGCCAACCGTTCCAGCGTCGAAAGCTATCGCGGCCCGGGCATCGAGCAGGGTTTGCAATGGTTAAAAACCATTCGCGACGAACTCGGTGTACCCGTGCTGACGGACATCCACCTACCCGAGCAGGCGCAGCAGGCGGCGGAGGTTGTCGACGCGCTGCAGATTCCGGCGTTTCTGGCGCGGCAGACCGATTTGCTGGTGGCAGCAGGGAACACGGGCAAAACCGTAAACGTTAAGAAGGGCCAATTCATGAGCCCCGACGATATGGAAAACGTCGTCGAGAAAATTCGCTCATGCGGCAACGATAACATACTGCTGACCGAGCGCGGAACTTTCTTCGGGTACAATCGCCTCGTATCGGATATGCGTTCGATTCGCCAGATGCAAAAGTTTGCACCCGTGGTTTTTGACGCGACACATTCGGTACAGCAACCTGGGGGGCTTGGAAAAGCGTCGGGCGGGCAGCGAGAATTTGCAGCCACGCTGGGATTCGCCGCCATCGCCTCCGGAGCAGATGCCCTGTTTATCGAAACTCATCCGAATCCCGATGAAGCGCTTTCCGATGCCGCCTGCCAGCTGCCCCTGGATGAAATGAAATCCGTGCTGAAAATAAGTCTTGCAGTTTTTCACGCGGCAAGAGACCTATAATCTATATAAGACCACGCCGATGACCCCGCATGATCGGTTTGGTATGGTGATCCCTATAAAAACGAGAGTTGAACGTTGAAAAAATTATCGACCCCACATGGATGTTCAGGTTCTACACGTCACGGCACGGATGCTGCTCCGAACGCGTCGGAGTTTGGGGGAGTTTTCGTAAAACGCTACGTTTGGGGGCGGTTATCGGGCGCAATAGCGATGTTGTTGCTATTCGCAAAACCGGCAATGGGCGATACGGTTGCAGCTGCGACGGGCGTTGGTAGCGCAACGCTCTGGGGCGGAGCGATCGCGATTGGGCTTATAGCTACCGCTGGTTGGTTAGGGTTTGCTGTCGGGGCATCGCGTCGCAAAAAATCAGCAACTGGACAAACCGGGTGCAAATCGCAAAATTCGCATGGTGCAGCGCAGGACTGCCCCGAAATACATCGAAAAAATAACGGCGACGGAGTTTCGCTTCGCGCAACCGACAGCCAGCTGAATCTTACCGAGGTCATTCACCAGTCGGCTGAGGCGATAATCGTTACCGACACCGAATTTAAGATCCGCTACGCCAACCCCGCCGTCACCACAATCCTCGGTTACGCCCCGCAAAATCTCAGCGGAAAAAAAGTGGACCTCCTCATCAGCAAAATCAACGAACGTGCGACGCTGGAAGACATGTCGCTTGCTCGCAGCAAAGGGCTGCACTGGTCGGGGCGCGTTATCGGCAAGAAGGTCGACGGTGTGCCGCTGGAAATGGAAATGGACATCTCGCCCATCCGCGACGCCGAAAATAAAATCGTCGCCTTCACGCATCTGATGTACGACATCTCGATGAAAACGCAGCTGGAAGAGCAGGTGCGGCAGTCCATGAAGATGCAAGCCGTCGGACGACTGGCGGGGGGAATCGCGCACGATTTCAATAATCATCTCACCGTGATAAAAGGTTACTGCGATTTGCTGATGCAGGAAGCCCAGCAAGACGACTCCTCGCTGGATTGCATCGAGCAGATATCATGGGCCACCAAACAAGCCACCAAACTTACCGGCAGCCTACTTGCCTTCAGCCGTAAAAAGGTGCTCAAACCGTCATTGCTAAACCCCGCCGACGCACTTGCCGAAATGGAAAAACCCCTCGCCGTTCTCGGTGAGGATATCACACTCACGATAAAAACGCCTGAAAACAGCGGAAGCATTTGCGTCGACACGGTTCGCTTTCAGCAGACGGTTATGAATCTTGCGACCAACGCTCGCGACGCGATGGGCGGTGCAGGCCAACTGACAATCGAACTCAGCAACGTCGAACTCGACAGAGACCACGCACGCTCGCACCCCGACACCAAGTCCGGCCGTCACGTGTTGATGAGCTTTACCGACACCGGGGCGGGCATGGACAGCGAAACACTCACGCATGTTTTCGAGCCGTTCTTCACCACCAAAAGCAAAGGCAAGGGTACCGGGCTTGGGTTGGCGATGGTGTACAGTTTCGTCAAGCAGAGCGGCGGGCATATTGATATCAGCAGCGAAAAAGGGACGGGTACAACTTTCCGCCTCTACATTCCGCAGGCGAAGTCTACCGCGGAGGAAGGAACAGAAATTATGGACACGCACCCCACCAAAAAACAACCGAGAAGAATTCTGCTCGTGGAAGACGACCACGCGGTTCGCCGACTGGTCGCTCGCGTACTCGTTGAGGATGGATATTCGGTTGTCGAAACCGGCGATCCGACCGAGGCGGCAGGACTGATGCGTCAATCATCACAGCCGATAGATTTGCTCGTCAGCGACGTTGTTATGCCGGAAATGAACGGGCCGGAGATGGCTGCGCAACTCCGCCAAACCGACCCGAATCTGAAAGTGTTGTTCATGTCCGGGTTCAGCGAGGAAACCGTAATTTCGCAGGGCGTCCCCAGCAACATGGAGCATTTCCTGCACAAACCGTTCACCCCGCAGCAAATCTGCAAAAAAATCGCCGACGTGCTGACCGAATCGTCCGCGACCCCGCAAGGAACGTACGAATCCGAAACATCGCTCCAGCAAACACGATAACCTTAAGGGTTTCACACGCCGCGATTTTCGAGTATCCTTCCGGGCATGTTTGAATTTGAGATAACCGCCAAAGACACCACCCGCGCCCGCTGCGGGAGTTTTCGCACTCCGCATGGAGTTGTTGAGACCCCGATTTTTATGCCAGTCGGCACAGCTGGGACTGTAAAGGGTATCACGCCCGATCAGCTCCACGCCGCCGGTGCGAAAATGATTCTCGGCAACACGTATCATCTGATGCTTCGCCCGGGCGCGGAGGTCGTAGCAAAACTCGGCGGGTTGCACAAGCTCGCAGCTTGGAACGGACCGATGCTGACCGATAGCGGTGGGTATCAGGTTTTTTCGCTGGGGCACATGCGAAAACTCAGCGAAGACGGCGTCGAATTTCAATCGCATATCGACGGGTCAAAGGTAATGCTGACACCCGAGCGTGCGGTTGAAATCCAGCAGCTGCTCGGGGCCGACGTTATGATGCAGCTCGACGAATGCCCACCGCCCGACGCCACGCACGCAGAAGTTGCAACAGCTGTGCGGCGTTCGCTCGACTGGGCAAAGCGATGCAAAACCGCGTGGGCCTCTGCCCCCCCACCGGGCGCCACCGACAAACCACAGGCGCTTTTCGGCATTCAGCAAGGCGGAGTGTTTCGCGACTTGCGTACCGAGTCGGGGCGTGCGTTAGTGGAGCTGGATTTACCCGGTTACGCCATCGGCGGATTGTCTGTCGGTGAAGGCCACCAACCCATGTGCGACGTGCTGGACGACATCGACGAAATTTTCCCGAAATCCAAACCGCGATACCTCATGGGTGTCGGCGAGCCTCGCGACATTCTCGCAGCTGTCGCTCGCGGTGTGGATATGTTCGACTGCGTTTTGCCGACCCGCAACGGCCGAAATGCACAAGCGTTTACCTGGCACGGCCGAGTGCGGCTGCGAAACGCCAAACACGAACTCGACACGAATCCCATCGACGAAAACTGCTCCTGCTACACCTGCCGCAACTATTCGCGCGGCACGATTCGGCATCTTGCCATGGCTCGCGAAATGCTCGGGGCAACACTCGTGTCGATCCACAACCTGCACTTTTTTGCCGACTTCCTCCAGCACATCCGCCAAACCATCCGAGACAAAACCTTCGCGGAACTTTCGGAAAAATGGATGACGCAAATGTACCCAGCGAAAAACGATGAATAGGTTGAGCTGCGTGGTGCTACATTTTCTCTGAGTCGCTGGGTGCCGTGGTTGCGGTTTTTGCAACCACGCTAAATCAATGCATCACCAAAAGTTTCCGTGGTTGTCCTGCCAAACTCGGTGTAATCACGCAACCCACTCCCACCACTCCTTCACCGTTTCCTTAAATTCTCCTGATTATCCCCGAGCATTATTTCCCCACAAAAAAAAGCCCATTTCGGGCTACCAATATAACAATAATGTAATTTTAACTCTCTAGCATTACAATTATGTAGCTTACTAAAAAGCCTCTCAAATTCGCAATCCACCACTAACTTCTTATTATTGAGGCTGTTACAAAAAAACCTTGCTTTGGCACAGCCATTGCTTTTAGCTTTGTAGTACCGGAATACGCAAAATCCGACTAGAAACGAAAGGACAAGCAAATGCCGTCAACATCAATACCACTGGAAAAATTCATCGCCCCTACTAGCAAGCCAAATCGCAAGCTGAAACTTGGCACAATGGCGGCGCTAGTGTTTTTAGGCAGCGCCCCCGCACTTGGGGCCGACGACTCCGCCGCCACTCAAAGCCTGACCAATGGCCTGGACACAGTGTGGGTACTTTTGGGCGCGTTTTTGGTTTTCTTTATGCAGGCTGGGTTCGGAATGGTCGAAGCCGGTTTCATTCGCGCGAAAAACGCCTGCAACATTCTCACGAAAAACTTTTTGGACTACTGCATCGCCAGCATCATGTTTTTTTTGGTGGGTTACGCTTTCATGTTCGGTGAGGGTAATGGAATTATCGGCTGGTCTGCTTTTGGGCTTACGTCGAGCGGTTCGTGCCCTGAGAATATTCCCGTGTGGGCGTTTTGGTTGTTTCAGGCTGCGTTTTGCGGAGCGGCCGCTACCATCGTCGCCGGAGCAATGGCCGAACGCATGAAATTCTCCGCTTACCTGATGTACACCGTCGTCATCTCGTCACTGGTTTATCCGATCATCGGGCACTGGGTGTGGGGTGGCGGTTGGTTGAGCGAAATGGGATTCGCCGACTTTGCCGGTTCGACCGTCGTGCACGCCGTGGGCGGATGGTCGGCGTTTATCGGTGCGGTTCTGCTGGGTCCGAGAATTGGAAAGTACACCAACGGCAAAACCGTTAAGGCCATCGCGGGGCATTCAATTCCGCTGGCTGCCCTTGGGGTGTTCATTCTGTGGTTCGGATGGTTCGGGTTCAACGCCGGGTCGACATTGAGTGTCGGTGACGGAAACCTGATCGGCTTGGTCGCGATCAACACCAATCTCGCCGCAGCTACCGGTGCGATCACCGCGATGGTAGTGGTGTGGATTCGATACGGCAAGCCCGATTTGTCGATGACGATGAACGGTGCGTTGGCGGGGCTGGTGGCGATCACGGCTGGGTGTGCGTTTGTAGACCCGTGGGCAGCGATTGTAATCGGCGGGATCGGCGGAATAGTCGTCGTTTTGGGCGTCGGGCTGCTGGATAAAATCCGAGTCGACGACCCCGTCGGGGCGGTTCCCGTTCACGGGCTTAACGGGATATGGGGCACGCTGGCCGTCGGATTGTTCGGAAAAAGTTCGCTCGGACTTGCAAGCGACGGGCTGCTTTACGGCGGCGGATTCTCGCAGTTGGGCATCCAGGCGTTGGGAACTTTCGTTTGCGCTGGCTTTGCCCTGCTATCTATGGGTCTTGTGTTCGTCGCCATCAAGAAAACCGTCGGGCTTCGCGTGTCACGAGCAGAAGAACTGCGAGGCTTGGACATCGGTGAGCACGGCATGGAATCCTACAACGGTTTCCAAATTTTCACGACAACATAGCCCGAAACTTTCTGTAACAATTGCACTCATCTACGACAAGGAAACAAACTATGAAACTGATAATCGCATACATACAGCCGGAAAAACTCAACGACGTCAAACAGGCACTTTTCGCGGCGAAGATATACAAACTTTCAGTCAGCAACACATTAGGTTGCGGGCAGCAGATGGGTTATCACGAAACCTACCGTGGGGTAGATGTCGAAGTGAACCTGCTGAAAAAAGTTCGCCTGGAAATTGCTGTCAACGCCGACTTCGTCAAACCCACAATCGACGCCATCGTTAAAGGCGCCCGCACGGGCAATATCGGCGATGGAAAAATCTTCGTGATGCCCTTAGAGCGATGCGTACGAATCAGAACCAGCGAGGAAGGCAACGACGCGATTGGATAAAACGTTTTACGCAATCCGATTTGCATAACCGGAATATGAAGGAAGAAACTATGATCTCTACAACAACTACAAAGAGCGAAACACGATTACTATTTTTGAAAAATTTAACAAAACGCCTATCCTTGGTGATGTTATTGGCAGCGTTGTTCAGCGTTGGTGTAACTTACGCCGAAGTCGACTCGGCCCAAGGCGGAAGCACGCTACCCGAGCATGAAAAAATTGACACAGACAAGACCGACAACATGGTATCGGAGACCGGTTGGAAAAAGCCGATACCGGTAACGTTTTCTATCGACTACACATTTGTGTCGGATTACATTTGGCGTGGTATAAATCTCAGTAACCCCAGCAGAAGCACCGGTGCATCACACAACGAAGGCGGACGATGGCCGAACCAGCAGATGACCCTCGGTGCCGAAGTGTATCTCGGTAAGTTCGGCAGGGTCGGCGGGTCGATATGGTTTGAATGGTATTGCGGCCAGCCGTACCTGACGCCCGAAGACGGCAGCAAGACGCTTCAGGAAATTGACTATACTGTTTATTACGGTTATGACATTAGCCAGATCGGGCTTGACGTTGAAGTCGGTTTCATTTGGTATCAGTTCCCTCGCGCAACAGGCGATGCCGCCGGCACACAGGAAATTTATACGAATCTGTCCTTTGACGACAGCGTGTTGTATCGGCTGTGCGGGCTGGACGTTAAAGATCCTATCCTGAACCCATATCTGTTCATCGCATGGGACTTGGACTTGGCACGTGGCGGAAGTTATTACGAATTCGGATTAAACCACGAGTTTGCTTTAAGTGACATGGGCATGCAGGACACGCCATTTTTGAAAGACCTGACATTTACGCCTTCATGGTCGATGAGTTGGGATCACCACTGGTTAAAGAAGATGTCGCTAGACTCTTCCAGCGGCCGCGTGAGTGCCAACAGCTCGCAGCTAGCCAATATGGTTTGGGGCCTAGACTGCACCTACGATTTAAAAAGTGCATTGGATATTCCGGACAAATACTGCGGTTCTTTGACAGTTAGCGGATTTATCAACTACAGCCACGCCATGGCAAGAGACCTTTTGGATGACGAGTTGTGGGGCGGGATAACCATTGGTTATTCATGGTAAACTATCGGAATACCCCTTGAAGCGGTATCATCTTCATGTGGGTTGGGTAAAGAGAGTATCCCGGGCTTGCTCGGGGTACTTTTTTTTATCGTCACATACACATATATGATTTTTAGAGCGTTTTACTGCGGTGGCGAATTGATCTGCGGATAAGTCCGCAGTCTTTGGAAAGGAATTGACGAAAAAATTCCGCAGCGTCGCAAATTATTTTCGCGGGAGGTTTTTGACTGATATCAGCGAGAGGATTGTCGCCGCCGATGCGTCGAGAGAAATTTCAGCTGAACCGGGATATTTCCGTACGCCACCGGCGAAGCGTTGGCGGTTTTCTACGAAGTACGCTTCGGGGGGAATGAACATCATTGCGGCGCAGAATCTGGTCGCACCGTCGGCCGCGGCGGCAACACGTTTGCGTAGCTCGGCCCCGCCAATCTCCACGTTCGTGTGATTTTGCGAAAATCGCGCAAAAGCGGTCCAAAAAATCGCCGCCTCCGCTGTCGCCGTCGTCGCGGGACGCTGGAGCAAATCGCGAATCGATCCGACTTCGTCCGGCAAGGCTCTGATGTCTACTTGCTGAGCGACTAACCGGGCAGCGATTTTCGATATCTCCACCGCGACGGTGGAATCTTTTTCCGCAAGTTTTGTTTCGAGCCCCGCCAAGCCGATCCACGCCAAAGCTCGCGGGGAAATTTTCGCGCCGCTCTTCGGATCGGCCGCCGTCGCCAGAAGCACCCGCAAAACTTTTTCACACGATTCGTCAAACTCACCCGCCCTGATAATCGCAAGCAGTCCAATCCCCTTGGTTGTCATACTGAGTGCATGTTTGCCTTTTGGCACGGGTTTGCAGATTTCGCGTTTTAAGAATCGCACCATTTTTTGCTGCACGATTTTGGTTTGGTCGTTTTGCGGTAGTGCCGCTGCGGTAAGCACGAAAAATCCAGTCGCCGTCACGCTCGGAACACCGCGATCATCTGCAACACTGGCGAAATCTTTATCGTCGTAACCGAGCACTTTATTTTTTGCGACGTATCCCAGCAGCGCGTTAGCCGAGGCGGAATAATTGTAATTGTCGGCTGCTTTGAATTTTCGCGCGATTTCCGCAAGCCCGTAAGCTGCATAAAGCTGAGACTCAACACTCGCTCGCCGCTGATGCTGCGGAACAAACAACCCGTCTTTCCGCTGCGAGCGAACCAGAAAGTTCGCCACCTTCACGGCCTGGCCCACAAGGTCTGTATTATCCAACCCCGAAAATATGCGGAGAATCTTCCCGCGGAACAGCGGATAGCTTCCACCATCGGCAGGATACCCCACCACATGCACCGCCGAAAACGTATACCACGTTCGCTTGAGCGGTTGGGTTTCGGGCGTCTTGGGTAAATTGACAGCGCACTGCTGCAGCATTCGCTCGGAATCCCACCCAAGCGTGCAGGCGGTCGACGGTAAAATGTACGTGTCCTGATACGCACCCGCGATTGCTGTATCCTTTACGCCCAGCGTCAGCTTCAGGCCCCACAACCCGGGAATCACCCTTTCGACGATTCGCTTCTGCATTATCCGCTGCTCGGTTCCGAGAATCTCTATCTCTATCGTCAGCAACTCGAGCTGCCGCTTCGTAACTACATTACTAAGCCCCGGAGATCGCATCGCCTTCAGCGCGGCGGCGATTGTGTTGCGAATCATCGTTCGCCCGTCGGCGCGGGCTCGGGCAACAATTTTGCCCTTGTCGCGCAAAGTCACAACAACGGCATATCGCGCATCACGCAGAGATTTGCTCGAAGGGTCAAGTTTCAGCTTCCCCGGAATCACCGCCGACTCCGCCGTGCAACGATTCTGGAGATACTCCACCATCACCGCCCGCGCCAGATCCGGAAACTTCCCCACCGTCGCCAGCTCAACCCGAGGGGACTGCGGATTCGGGAGATCGCCAAACCCGGGAACTGCAAACAGTATCCCGGCGGCGAAAAAAATCGAGATTATCAAGCATAGCTTCTTCACAGGGTCAATTTATAAGCTCTGCGCAGCAACAAGTAAAGGCGCGACCGCGCATCACGACACCAAAATTTCACCAATCCCCGAAAAAAACGCAGAAATCTAACATTTTTTAATTTTTCGCCGCAACCCCATGTGTCCATGGAAGTTAACTCAAAAATCACCGCCTAAAACCACTTTTGTAGGGCAATGACCCTATAGCCGATCCGGCAGCTGCAAGATAACCGTTAATTCCGGGGTTTTTCGGGGTTTACAGCAGTGCGAAAGTCTACTGACGAGTGTTAATGCACAAATATGGCTGGGCAAATATGTTCTGGGGGCCTGCTGCGGGTGAGTTTTTTGTTGCATACAGTTTTGTGGTACTTAAACTGCTACAGTTAAAGGATATCTATCTCCGATGGCACTTTATAAGCTGGGAGAAGACAATGGTAAACGTTACGTTTGACGACCGCAGCTACATGATCGATAACCGCCGTATCTGGCTGGTTAGCGGCTCGATCCACTACTTTCGTATACCCCCCGATCTGTGGGAAGATCGATTGTGCAAGGCAAAACGGGCGGGTTTGAACTGCATCTCCACCTATGTCCCCTGGAATTTTCACGAGCAGCGCGAGGGTAAGTGGGATTTTTCCGAGCAGCGGGATATCGTGAAATTCGTGGAACTCGCCGGCCAAATGGGGTTGTACGTGATTCTTCGCCCGGGGCCGTTCATTGGCGGGGATTGGGACTTCGGCGGATTTCCGGCCTGGTTGTGTGGTAAGTCAGCTGTCGCCTACCGCACCAGCAACGCAGCGTTTACGCACTACTTCGACAAATTTTTCGCACAGCTGCTCCCGCGACTTGCCGAACATCAGGTAACCAACGGTGGGAACATCATCTTGATTCAAAACGAGAACGAATATCAGGTCGGCACGCAACCCGACCGCACGACGTATCTCGAATTCATCAATCAGCTATTCCGCCGCAGCGGTTTTACGATTCCGATTATCAACTGCAACTGCCAAGTCGACCCCGACACGCAAACAAGCGTAATGACCGACCCGGCGACAGAAGACAATGTCGAATGCATCAACGCCGGTGACTCGATAGTGCGGTCGCTGAGGCGTTTGCGAACTCGACAAGGTTCGGCACCGCTGATGGCGACGGAACTTCACTGCGGCAGTCCCGACAACTGGGGAGTGGAGCATCAAGACTGCGACGACCGCAAAGTTGCCCGCCGCGCGCTGGAGGTTTTAGGTTGCGGGGCACAGCTGAATTATTACATGTGGTGCGGTGGGACGAATTTCGAGTTCTTCGGTTCGCGATTGTTTACCGATTGCGATTCGTATCAGACGACGAGCTACGATTACGACGCACCCGTCGCCGAAGGTGGTGGGCTGACTCGCAAGTACTACCTCACGCGATTGGTAAACGTGATGGCTACGACCATGCATCGCTACTTTGCCGCCGCGAAGGCTCCGGAGTCTGCAGCGAGAGTGGAAGATTCCACCGACACGCTCAACATTATCGGCTCAGCTGGTAGTTGGGTGGTGGTTACCAACAACGGCGATGACGAAATCGAAGAAGTTACCGTCGCCTTACCGTCAGGCCAGCAAGTCGAAGTTCGCCTCGACACACTCGGTGCCATCGCCCTGCCGTACAAAATGCGACTACCAACCGGCGACGAGCTGAACTACACCTCGCTCCAGCCGCTGGGACTTTTCGGGGTCGAACAAAATCGCGAGTCGGTACTTGTTCTGCACGGTTCGCCCAAAACCAAGGGCGTCGTCAGCATCAACGCCAAGGAATTGCAAGTTGCAATACCGGGCGGAAAAACGCCTGAAATTATTCAGCATGGTGCCCTGACACTGGTGCTGATGAACAGCGAAATGGCGATGCGAACCTGGGCGATGGACGATTCGCTTATCATCGGTGCCGATTACGTCGGAAAAGATCTCGAAGACGTTCGCTTCGATGCAAAAACGCGCGAGTATTTTGTGTTGTCGCTGCAGAACAGCAGCCTTACGAAGAAAACCGTCAAAACCGAGCAGCACCACAAACCTACCACCGCCCCGCGGCTGGGAACATGGAAACGTTTGTGCATCTGCCCCGAGCCGATCTCCAAAAAACTGCAGTGGCAGAAACTCGACCGCCCGCGAAGCATGGTCAAGCTGGGCGTGAACTACGGTTACCTGTGGTACCGCATCGACCTCGTGCAGGAAAAACCATGCAAGCGATATCTTTACCTTCCCGAATGCGCCGACCGCGCGTCGCTGTATCTCAACGGTTCGCTGCTGGGTGTTTGGGGAACCGGCGACGATGCCTCACGCGAGCCGATCGGTGTGAACCTCAAAAAAGGCAGCAATGTGCTGGTGGCACTTGTGGATAATCTCGGGCGGTACAGCTCGGGGCCGCGAATGGGCGAAGACAAAGGGCTTTACGGACATGTCTACGATGCCAAAACGCTCAAGCCGGGCAAATTCAAGATCAAACCCACCGAGTCGTTCCCCAAACGAATCGTTCCGCGCAGCATGGTGCACCTGATGAAGTATCTCGAGGTGGCGACGACCTACGAGGTGAGTGTCGATTTTCCGCTGACTAAAGTATCACCGATCCACATGACTTTCTCCGGCATCGACAATCATGTAGCTGTGTTCTGCAACAATCGGCCGTGCGGATTTTTCGCGAAGGGCGAAACCAACTGGGGCGAAGTTACGCTCGGTGCCGATCTGAAAAAAGGCAAGAACACGGTTAAGTTTCTCGTCTGGGGCGAAGTTGACGTTGACGCGTTGGAGCGCAGCGTGAAGTTCCATACGCTGAACGAACCGCTCTCAGCCGGGATGAAATGGAGCTATCGCCACTGGACATTCCCCGACTCGACAGTCGGTGAACCGATCCTCGGTAAAAGCTGCTGGTACGCCGCGAAATTCAAAGCCCCCACCGGCAACGAACCGCTGTTCGCAAAAATCTTCGGCACCAAGAAGGGTCAGCTCTTCCTTAACGGCCGAAACATCGGACGGTTCTGGTCAGCTGGGCCACAGGAATATTACTACTTACCGGAATGCTGGATGCAGGAAGAAAACACACTTACGATCTTCGCAGAAAACGGCAGTATGCCGACAAGATGCAAACTTGTGCACCTTCCGCAAGGGCCGTTCGGGCGATAATCTTCGGCAAAAATCGGTAAAAAATTCGGTAACCCACGGTAAACACAGATACTTGTCAGCAAATTGGGTGGCATTTGGAGCAATAAACCCGGGGTGATGCCCGTCGGGGATGAAGCTTGGGGGGGTTGTGTTATTTTTCACAATGCCGTGATATTTTTTTACGCAAAATGATGACTTAGTATTTGCCTATCTTCGGATAATCGATTAATATAAGTCCCGCTGGGAATAAGAGTTTCAGCCTTACAAGTAAATATGCCCCCGCATCGAAGTCCGACGAGGCCATTATCCATACTATCATAACAAAAGAAAGGACATTTGATGCACACGATAACGAAGAAAGAGCTTGTAGATCGCATTGCAGATCAGACAGGTCAGAAGCGCGTTGTTGTCAAGAAGGTTGTCCAACTGTTTCTCGATGAAGTCATCGAGGAGCTGGGGCGAGGTAATCGCTTGGAATTCAGAGACTTCGGGGTTTTTGAAACCAAGCATCGAGCTGCACGTATAGCACAGAATCCCAAAACGCTGCAGCGAGTTGAAGTACCTCCGAAACGGACAGTCAAGTTCAAGGTTGGGCGCATGATGAAGCAGAAGCTTCAAGATGGGCTAGATGGGCAAGAACAGACAGCCCCAACCTCGACAGAAGCGCCAGCTGTATCTGAGCAATCCAACGTGATTGTCACAGATCAAGGCGCGGGGCAGACAAACGCCGCTGCTTACTGATTTTACCGATCAGCAACACAAGCGAACAGAACGAAAAGAAGCTGCACATTTTGGGTTGTGCGGCTTTTTTTCTGCGCACTCGGCGAACTCTTTACGCGAAAATTTTGACAGGATCACAGGATAGAATATAGGCTAAAAAAATCCAGTTAATCAGGATTAGTTTATATAGTACTTTGTATTCGTTGCGATGGTGTTTGCAGTTAATAGCTTGTATTCTTATTTTCTTTAATAATTTGAGTTAATCCTGTAATCCTGTCAAAAAAATTAATAAAAAATTGATTAACAGGAAAAACAGGTGTGAACGCTTACGAGCGTTTTAACTTTCCAACATCGCCCGAAGCTGTTTTGCTTGCTCCGGGGTGATGCTGCCTTTTTTCTCGGCGAGGATAACCGTGCGAAGCCCCGCCGCCTTGTACAGCTGTATTATTTCGCCGCCCCCGCTGGGGGTATCACCGCCCCCGCCGGGGGATGCGCTAAGTTTTGCTAGTTCCGCAAGATGCCGCTCGACCGTTTTCACATCACCGCGGGCAATTGGCCCTGTAAGTGCAGCTGCGGGATTTTTTGTATCGAAGACGTTTTCAAACGTCGCCCGCACGAGCGGGCCCAGGGCATTGAGCGATTCGCTACTGGTAAGCCCCGCTTTTGCGAGAAGTTCCGAAGCCGTATCCATGAGAGTAACAAAATAGTTCGACGCCATAACCGCAGCTGCGTGGTACAGCACCTTGGCGTCGGATTTGATGTCCGCCGGTTTTGCCCCAATCGCAACGGCAAGCTCGCGAAGCATCTCCGCCGCCGGTTCGCTGCCCTCGATGAAAAATCGCGCACCGGGAATCGCCTTCATAGCCGCCTGCGAATCGGGAAACGTCTGCAGCGGATGCATCGATCCCGTCTGGCACCCCACCTGCTCCGCCGCCGCGAGTGCATCACTACCCAACGCCCCGCTGCAATGCGCCACGACGGGCTTATGCCCAAACGCCCCAGCCTCTGCAAGTTTCTGGCACAGCTGCGAGATTTTGTCGTCTGGCACCGTCAGCAACACGAGCTGCCCTGCCGCACAAGCATCGGCGGCGACCATCGATTGCGCATCCACGATCGCACCTAATTGTTTCGCCCGTGCAGAGTCGATGTCGCTGACAGCTGCAACTTTGTATCCCGCGCGATGCACCAGCTGACCAATCGCCGAACCCACACACCCTGCCCCGATGATCGAAATCTTCGGTAAGGCATTCGGTAAAATATTCGGTGAATCATTCGGTGCAATATTTGAGTTGTTCGACATTGTCAGCGGTGCTCCGTATAAGCACGATCCTGATACTTTTGATATTCTAAATTTTCGCTTCCGGCCAAAGGATTATGCGGCCGCTGCTGCGTTCCGTCAATACTTTTTGCCCACGCAGGAGAAACATCCCAAAATCGCCCGCAAATCCAAGATTTGCCACTTCCGATACGATTGGCCTTGATTCTGCTCTGCTGGATGGATAGAGTATCCCTTTCCCCGGGAGACCGGTGATACGATTTAGAATCGCAGGTTTAAACCTGCCCAAGGAGAATTTGATGCAACGTCTCGAACGGGCTGATCCCGAAATCGCAAGGCTGATCACAGCCGAGCACAAACGACAAAACGAAACGCTGGAACTTATCGCCTCGGAGAATCATGTTTCGATTCCCGTACTCAAGGCGTTGGGGTCTGTGCTTACCGACAAATACGCCGAAGGTTATCCCTCGACGCGATGGTACTGCGGGTGCGACACCGTCGACAGCGTAGAGCAGGTCGCCATCGACCGTGCGAAAAAACTCTTCGGTGCCGACCACGCCAACGTTCAACCACACTGCGGAACCAGCGCGAATTTGGGCGTGTACCTCGCAGCCATCAAACCCGGCGCGAAAATAATGGGCATGAATCTCTCGCACGGTGGACACTTGTCGCACGGTTTGAAAATCAACGTTTCGGGGCAGTTCTACAAGACTGCATGTTACGGAGTCGAAAAGGAAACAGAACAGCTTGACCTCGACATCGTCCGCAAGCAGGTGCTCGAAGAAAAACCCGACATCCTCGTAGCTGGCGCGTCGGCATACTCGCGTAAGATCGATTTTGAAGCTTTCGGTAACATCGCCAAAGAGGCGGGCGCGATTTTGCTTTCCGACATCGCCCACATCGCCGGACTCGTCGTCACCGGGCAGCATCCCGACCCGACTCCGCACAGCGACTTTGTGACAACCACAAACCACAAAACCCTGCGCGGCCCACGCGGTGGAATTATCCTCTGCAAAAGCAAATGGGCGAAAAAAATCGACCAGGCGATTTTCCCCGGCCTTCAGGGCGGCCCGATGATGCACTCCATTGCGGCGAAGGCGGTATCTTTCCATGAGGCAATGCAGCCGGAATTCAAAACCTACACCGCCAAAATCATCTCCAACGCCAAGACGATGGCAAGCGAACTTATGGACAAGGGGTGGCGGTTGGTTTCGGGCGGAACAGACAATCACCTGATGCTGATCGACATTCGCAGCAAACTCCCCGACGTTACGGGACACGACGCGGCGATTTGGCTGGCGACGGCGGGTATCGTTTGCAACAAAAATGCTATTCCGTTCGACTCGCGCCCACCGGTGCAGGCCTCGGGGTTGCGGTTCGGAACACCAGCCATCACCACGCGCGGACTCGGCGACGATGAAATCAAAACGCTCATCGAATTAGTTGACAAAATCCTGATGTCGCACGGTGACCGGGAAATAATCGACCAGGCCGGGAAAGTCGTCGCGGAACTCTGCAAAGCGTTCCCCGTCCCGAACTACAACATGTAGAATTTTTTGTAAAAGCGTTCACATTCTTGTTCCTGTTAATCAAATTTTTTATCAAACATTCTTTTTTTGACAGGATCACAGGATTAACTACAAATTATTAAAAAGAAAATAAGAATACAAGTTATTAACTGCTAACGGCAAACACTATCGCAACGAATACAAAGTCCTAATATAAACTAATCCTGATTAACAGGATTTCTAAAGCCTATATTCTATCCTGTGATCCTGTCAAAATTTTTGTGTGAATGGTTACAAAAAATTCGCACCAGTCGACCGAACATACAAACCGCGGCGAAACGAAATCGATGAACAACACCGAGCCCCCACAATCCGAGGTCATGTTTTCCGTAATCATGCCGGTTTACAACCACGCTGCATACCTCCCCGAGGCCATCGAGTCGGTAATCGGACAGACCACCGAGGACTGGGAAATGATTATCGTTGACGACGGGTCGACGGATGAATCCCCAGCCATCGCACGCAGGTTCGCCCAACGCGACAATCGCATTACGGTTCTCTCGCAAAAAAACTCCGGACCCGCCAAGGCCCGCAACACAGCCCTGAAACAGGCGCGGGGGAAATGGCTGGCGTTTATCGACAGCGACGACATATACCTTCCCGACGCGTTGAAAAACTTCGCCAAGAACATCGCCGCCAATCCAGACGCGTCGTTTTTTTACGGGTTTAGGCATCGCCTCAACGCCGATGGCACTCGCACCGAACTGTCCGGGGAATTTCAGGACGCCCCGAGCGGCGCGGTGGAGCTTTTCCAGCGGATGTACCTGTCGCACCTGTGCGTGTGCTGGAAAAAATCGCTGCTGGACGAAGTTGGGGGTTACGATAATTCGCTTCGCAGCTGCGAGGACTACGAACTGTACCTTCGCATGAGTTTGCTGACGAAATTTTATCCTATTGGCTGTGCGACGGGTTGGCGGCGGCGGCACGACAAGAATCTTTCGAAGCAAACCGGCGAGTCTCGTTGGGGCGAGGCCGAGATTCTGCGGGCGTTCATCGACAAACGCGGTGGGAAAGATGTGGTTCCCTCTGACATCGTTTCGCGGCGGTTGGGAAAGCTGTATTATTCGTCGGGGCGACAGTATTTTAAGGCGTGCGAGTTCCGCAAGGCCGTCAAGGGGCTAAACGAGTCGACAAAATTCGTGCGACGCTTTAAGACAACGGCGCTAAATGTTTTGGCACACCTGCTGTCACCATTCGGGAAATAAGTTCGTAGGCCGGGTCTTGACCCGGCTAGATGATGGTGCCGACAAAAAAGCCGGGTCAAGACCCGGCCTACAATCGCAAGGAACTGTAATGACCAATACCTACCTGACACCGGAATCTTTGGCGGGGATGATTGACCATGCAGTTCTCGCCCCAACAGCAACGCTGGATGATTTACGCGACGGCTGCCAATTGGCCGCGAAGTATAACGTCGCAAGCATTTGCGTTCGCCCCTGCGACGTAGCGACGGCCGCTGAATTGCTAAAAGCAAAAAACTCGCCCGTGGCAGTCGGCACGGTTATCAGCTTTCCGCACGGGTCGTGCGCAACGCAGATCAAGGCCGCCGAAACCGCACAAGCTATTTCCGACGGGGCAGACGAAATCGACATGGTCATGAACTTCGCGCGGTTCATCGGAGCAGAAAACTCCACCGACGCCGCCGACTTTCTCCGCGATGAAGTTACCGCCGTCGTATCAGCAGCGCAAGGTAAATGCGTGAAGGTTATCATGGAGTGCTGCTACCTCAATCACGAACAAATCGCAGCTGCGTGCAAAGTTATCATGGCCGCGGGCGCGGAATTCGTAAAAACGTCTACTGGTTTTGGTAGCGGCGGGGCAACGGTGGAAGATGTCACCCTTATGCGGGAAGTTGTGGGAGCAGAGTTCGGAGTCAAAGCATCAGGCGGAATCCGCACACTATCCGACGCGGCCGCCATGATCGCCGCCGGTGTCACCAGACTCGGAACCAGCAACACCGCGGGAATCCTGACAGCGATGCACTCCACTTCGTAACAACGTGGTTGCAAACACCGCAACCACGGCACCCAACGCCGTGAACTAAGCGGCGGCATGTTTGTCCTTAAACTCTTGTGCTTGCTCAATCTCCAGTTTATCTGCCTTGTGGATTTTCGGGTATCCAGGTGGTGCCAATCTGGTAGGTCATGCAACTTGTTGCATGGCAATTAAAATGTTTCAATGAATCTGTGTCATGCAACAAGTTGCATGACCTACACTCCCCAATCCGAAATCCACAATCCCAAATCCGAAATTCTGCCGCTAGTGGTGCGGGCTTTTGCCCCAGTGGAGTTTCGTGGCCAGTGTCTGGAAATACGCTCGGCCGGGATGAGGGATGATTTTCAGCGGGTCGGCGGCACGGGTGATTTCCACTATATCACCGTCACTAAGCGAATGCAGCAGCTGCCCGTCGATCAGCATGTTCGTACCTTCGTTGACGCGCGTGGCGGTGATGATGATCGGTTCGTCGGGGGGCACAACTATCGGCCGAAGCCCGAGCGTGTGCGGCGCAATGGGGCTTATGGCAATTGCTTCGAGAGCCGGTAAGAGTATCGGCCCGCCGACGGACATATTGTAACCCGTCGAGCCAGTCGGAGTTGCAATCACCAAACCGTCACCGCAATATCGGGTGATGCTGTTTTCGCCCTGGGTAACCTCAAGGTCGATCATGCGAAACGGATGCCCGGCGACGATGGCGGCGTCGTTAGAGGCAAGCGACGTAAACTCGCGATTTCCCGAAACGCGAACCGAAAGCATGATCCGCGCGATCGGCTGAATTTCACCGCTGAGTATCTCCTCGAAGTGCCGCTGAAAATGCTCGACCGTAAAATCGGCGAGGAACCCGAGCTTACCCATATTGATCCCCAGCAGCGGAATCCCAAGCGGCGACATCGCACGCCCCGTCGACAGCAATGTCCCGTCGCCACCGAAAACTATGCACAAGTCGGCATCGCGGGCTTGTGGTGCGGGGTCGTCGAGATGCGAGTGCACGCCCAACACGTCGGCGTACTGCGAAATCCAAACCCGAAGCGTCTCGATCTGCTCGGCGACGCCTGGTTTTTGCATGTTCCCAAAAATGACTACGCGTTTTTTCGCCATGCGAGAATCATACCTCGATATCAAAACAAAGGCAATAGGCACTCGTGATTAGGGACTAGGAATTCCGTCGCCGGCCGGATCAGCGCACGGCCGCCTAGCGATGATGGACGTCGTTGTACTGATCGTCCCACCCATGCCAATAATTGTTTCGCTGGCGGGGTGCAAGTTTGTAGGCTGCGTCTTCCTGCATTTTCAGTCGCTTTAATTCAAACTGGCGTTGCATGTTTGTCAGATGCTCCTGATGCATTTCGGCGTATCGATCTTTCTGACGCTGCTGGGCGGCTTTTTGCTTTTCGTCCTTGGCGGCGACAGCGGCGGCGTGCATTTTTTTGTGTTTTGCGGCGGCAGCCTGCTTTTGCTTTTCAACCTCGAGACCCGCCCATTTCTGATAACCGTTGAGCTTGTCGATAGACTTCAAATATCCCGCGATGCGCGAGGCTTGGTCGTGGGCTGCGTTTACTTCGTCCCACATTTTTTTGCAAAGATTTTCAGTAGCCGACTCGCTGCGTTTCAGCAGTGCGATTTCCGCGGCGTCAACATGATCGACATTAACCGGGGGTTTTGTTTTTTCGTGTTCGATTGCCTCCGCAACGGCATGGCCGAAAGTCATCACCTGTGGCGATTTGGCGTTGGGCAGGTCGCTTTTAGCGTAGTCGTCGGTCTTGCCGAGAAACTGCAGATAACCCTGCATCATTTTCACGCGGGCTTTGGCGTTAACACGTTCGGTCGAGAGCATACCGTTGAGAGAATTCAGCGCGTTTACTTTCAGCTGCAATGCGTCGGCCTGCTGCTGAGGAGTTTCGGGCTTGGATTCTGGTTTGGGGTCAACTTTGGACTTCAACCCATCCGCGGTTTTCGCCGCTTTTTTTGCGACGTCCGTTTTGTCTAAAGCCTTGCCGGCAATATCCCCAAGCTCACCACCTGCGAAAAGCACTCCGCTGGTAACAATAATCAAAACAGCCGCGATGGCAAAAGTAATGGTCGAAAAAAATCGGTTCATGATAAGCTCCCTTATTATGGTGTAGAAAAGCGTAAAAAGATTCCAGACGTTCTGCTATCCAATCGGATCAAGTCCAACAAAAATTGAAAATCACTAATCGAATTTTATGATTTGTTCGCGGAATTTCCCACAACATCTCCCCCCGGTGGGGTTTTTATTGCCACCGGTGCTACCGGTGCCCCCGCCGCTACGCCCCGCCGATCTGCCCTTTCGACCCGAGATAGAAATTCTGCCCGGGGGTGATGCTGATTGAGGGGTCGGCTTTTTCGGTGAGCGATTCTTCGCTGTCGGCGAACAGTGGCGATATTTCCAACGCCGCTGCCACTTGTCCGTTAGCGTCGCGAGGAACGGGGACACCAGCTCGTTCCAACCACCCGGCCGCGCGGCGAATCTGATCGTGCAAACTCGTCACGAGCGAATCGGTGCCCTCGGCGTTTTTGACGGGGCTGAACTCTTCTTCGCGGAGCGTTTCGAGGATCACCGTATTTTTCGCCAGCTGCATCGCGTCGAACACAAACATCTCGAGTTTGACGGCGTTTGGGGCGGGCGGTAAAACCTGCTCGCCGGTGGTGATGTCGATATGCGGTACTTTTTTCTCGGCGCGGTGTATCGGCAGCTGGCAGAGTCCACCGTCAGTTAACCGCTCGACGAAGTCGCGCGAGAAAACGTGAATCGCAATCGACCCGGCACTGAATTTCAAGCGGCCGTCGTCGTTACACGCCATCGCCAACTCGTCGGGTAAGTCGGAGTATTCGATCACACAAACTTTCCCATCGACCACGCAGAAGTTTCCGACTTTTTCCAGCGGGTCGCACTTGGCTACGCACTTTGCCGACATCTCCGCCGACTGCAGCGAGTGCAGCCCGATGAACACCGGATCGATCGCGCGAACGATCGGGTTGTCGACCTGGAAGTAGCTGATGACTTCGATACCGCGCGACTTCATGTCGTCCAGGGCACCGCTGCGCCGCAAGGCCGTGAGGCTTCCACCGTGCCCGTCAGGGCTAACGGCGAGGCGATACTTGCGTGCGAGCAGCAGCTTACCGTCAAATCCGATAGCCGGTAACGTGCCCTGCTGCACGAAAATCACATCCTTGGGATCGAAGCCCCAAAAATCGTTCTGCCGAAAATACGCCTGCGTCGGAATGTCGTTTACCGGCGAGGTGAGGATATACCACGGAATCGTCTCACCGCACCGGATGGCAGCTGCGCGAATCTGCTCGGCGAAAACGCGAAACAGCGACTTTTTCACAACGGGCGTCACATCGAAGCAGCCTTTAGGCCCTTCGTATCCTAACCGCGTACCCTGCCCACCGGCCACCGTAAAGGCGGCGACCTTTCCAGCTGCGAGCAACTCCTCCCCGCGCGTTTTTGCTTCGGCGTGCAGCGCGATCGTAGCTTCGTCGGCACGGCCGCAAACGGCGGGGACAACTTCAGGCGGATCCAGCTTCGTGGGAATCTCCAGCGGTTTGGGGTTTAAGACGTACTGCTCGATAAACCCGTCTAGCATGTCGAAGTCCAAACCCTCGATCTGCCGCAGCAGTAACTTGCGGTGCTCGTCGTCAAGCTCGTCGTAAAATTTCAGCACATGCTCCTGCCCATGCCGCTTCAAAACTTCCTTCGCCGTTGCAATATCAAACATGTATCTCTCCCAATTGTGGTAACCCCGGAATTTTACCGACTTTCTCGCCCCAAAACCAGATGTTTATAATTGCGTTTTTTCTACCGCTAGAGGGCGTTCTCAGTTAAAACTCCGGTCGGGGCGTTTTTTATAGTAGGTCATGCAACTTGTTGCATGACACAGATTCATTGGAACATTTAAATTGCCATGCAACAAGTTGCATGACCTACCAAACTCGGCACATAAGACACTCCCGCGTTACAGAAAAATGGAATTTTTAATAAAAAATTTAAATTTTTTATTAGTCCATTCCCCCATGTGCGGTGTAGAATAACTATAGGTAGAATACCGTACATTATGAGGTATGGTGTGGTAGCAGAAAAGCAACCCCCGGCATCATCTTATATTTCATGCCTTCGAGAGCATTTCTCTCCACGCCTCTATCTCAGAGGTGCACGCAAGTGTCTTTGTACAAGCCCGGATTGTTCGGTCTTGGGACTCTTTGTGCGTGCAAACCCCGCGGTTTAGCTTGGCGAACGGCGTCGAGTTGCCGCCATAAGTTTGTTGGTTCTAAGGGTTTGTGTGGTTTATCACAAAAACGTGGTGCGCTGGACAGATTCGGCTTGCAGTTATTATTGTTTCTTTTTCAAGTGATGTTGCATTTGGTGCAGCACGCTTAACTGAGATGCCAAAAACCCGCAGGGCCGCTTTCGAAAGGAGAAAGTAAGATGAAAAAGTCAAAAGGTTTTACATTGATTGAGCTGTTGGTGGTTATCGCCATCATCGCTCTGCTGGTCTCAATTTTGCTGCCCAGCCTCAACCGGGTACGCGAACTGACCAAGCGAACCATGTGTAAGTCAAACTTGAGCAGTATTGGTAAAGGTCTGGCAGTTTGGCAGGGCGGCCAGGCGTTCTCAGGTGCATCTGCATGGCCCAAAGCCAGAACGACGTTCACAGACCCTACCACAAACACCGACAGCACGATGCATGACTTGGCGGTTATGGTTGACGAAGGCCAACCCGGTGGACTCTTCGTATGCCCCAGCGTAAAAGGCGATGATACGGGGCAAAAACTGTATGTTAACACTTCCCACCAGCTAACCGATGAGGATGGTGCTCTGCTTGCTGCTAGCGACGACAACAACATCAGCTACAGCTATCACAGTGCCGAGGAAACCGAAGTGAGCCCCGGCACACTGAGCGGCAGTACGATTGTTCTGGCTGACCGGGAAGGCACTACCGCAGGGGAGGCCAGTGAAAACCATAAACAGGAAATGGTCAACGCCCTGACTGCCGGGTTATATGTTGTGCAGATAGATGACATTGACGATACTGGTACTGACAAAAATATTGCCTTTCGCCCGGGTACTAAGGGCGCTACTGTGAAGGACAACATCTACACGTTTGGCGGAACGAATGAGTCCTCTGGCGTGGATGACTCCTGCGTAAAGAGCACGTTTGATGCTACTGCAGAGCTTCCTGATGCTCCCTAATGACGACAGCTAGGTTGAAATGTTAGCGGTCGTAGGGTCGGCCATTGCCGACCATCTTCCTGCTGACTGCTGACTTGCAGAAGACGTGATTATCGGGACGGCCCATCCGGGTCGTCCCGCTTTTTTTGCGCCACCGGCGGTGGAGGCAAATTATCGCCGCGGCCGCACCGCCGTCAACCCCCGTGTCATCCTCGCGCAGGCGGGGATCCAGCTCTTTTCTTAAATCAGCGCGTAGGGTCGGCCATTGCCGACCATCTTCCTGCTGACTGCTGACTTGCAGAAGACGTGATTATCGGGACGGCCCATCGGGGTCGTCCCGCTTTTTTGCGCGTAGCATCGCGACGTGAGCGGTGTGACCGCGATTATTATTGCCTCCGCTGCTAGCGGCGATATTGCTTCGCTTCCGCTCGCAATGACATATCGCGGCCGCACCGCCGTCACCCCCCGTGTCATCCTCGCGAAGGCGGGGATCCAGTTCTTTTCTTAAATCAGCGCGTAGGGTCGGCCATTGCCGACAATCTTGAAACGCGTGATAAAAAAATGGTCGGGGATGGCTGACCCTACCTATGTAATTTTGGCTTTCCCGGCGCGGCCGCCATTGCCGCACAACTCATTTACTGCTATCATACCTTCCATGCCGGTATATCGCCGAAATTACGAAGGGGAAATTTTTTTCTTCACAATTGTCACATGCAACCGCATGAGAATTTTCGACAATGCGAAATACAGGTCTATGCTTTCTGATGCCATCAAAAAAACGCGCAAAGACTATCCGTGGGAAATGGCAGGAATTGTCTTGCTACCCAACCATCTGCACATGATATGGGAGCTCCCGCAAAACGATACAAATTATTCGCGGCGGATTTCATTGATTAAACGGCATTTTACGGAATCGTATCTCGCCTCTGGAGGCCGCGAGGCGATCGTGTCGGCATCGAAAAAAATCCAACGGTACCGCGGTGTGTGGCAAAGGAAATTCTGGGAGCATACGATTCGTAACGCAAAAGATTTCAGAATGCATCTGGATTACATACATGGTAATCCGGTGAAACATGACCTGTCAGAAACGCCAGCAGATTGGCCTTGGTCGAGTTTTCGGCGATATGTTGATATGGGGTGGTACGAATCAAATTGGCAAGGCCGAACCGATTTGCCCGATAATGTGGAATACGTTTGGAACAAATAAGATGAAGATGGTCGGCAATGGCCGACCCTACGCCGCGTATACCATTGCCCCTCCCGCTGGGAGTTGCCGCGCCTACCAGGGATTGCCTCGCCCCCATCCCCAACCGTTTTCTGGTGCTACGACTCGAAACCGAGCAGCGTTAATCCGTGGCGGATGAGGAGTTGGCGGGCGAGTGTGGTTTCGTCCACATTGATGCCCATGACGGAATTCCCGCGGGAGCAATAGGTAAGGGCATAGGTGCTGGAGATGTTGATCTCAGCCTGCAGCAGACTCGCACATATCTCGCGAAACGACGCCGCCCCGTCCATCTCTACGAGCAGGATTTCGCACTCGACGAAATTGTACCCCTGCCGGCGGAACAGCTCGCGAGCATGGTTCGGGTTCAGCACCACTAACCGCACCACGCACCAGTCGGTCGAATCTACTACCGACACCCCGATAACCTCGATTTCCTTCTCCTCCAGCAGTTCGAGAATCGTGAGAAACTGCCCGACATGATTGGGCATGAAAATGCTGAACTGTATGGAAAACGGTTCCTCGTGGCCGCGGGCGGTTTGGGATGAAGTCGGCTGCATGACTTTATTATAGAGATTCGTCGCGGAAAGGAAAGATAATCGGCTTGGCAAAATTGCTAAAACTTTGTATCATTACACGCGTGAAAACGATCTACACAATTTGCATTCTCGCTGCAATATGCACCGCCGGCGGATGCGTCGAACGCGAGTGGACCATAACCAGCGAACCGACCGGCGCACTGGTATACGTTTCCGACAAAGAAGTCGGCCGTACGCCCGTAACAATAGACTTTACGTTCTACGGGGAATACGAGGTTGTCCTCCGCAAGGAAGGGTATGAAATGCTGCGAACCAGCGTCCAGATCAGCCCACCGCCGTACGAGTGGATCGGGGCAGACTTCTTCAGCGAAATCGCACCATGGACATATCACGACCGCCGCGAAACCCTCCACGTTCTGCGAAAATACAAACCCCCGACAGACGCCGAGCTCCAACAAAGGGCACAAGAACTCCGCGAACAAAACGAGATGGAATAGCGGGCGTTGCAAAAATTTCCCGGCGGAGCAAGTGGTCGTGGAAAATTTCGGCGACAACGGAAGCATCAAATACTATCGCGACTCGTCGGATGCTCATCACGTTCCCAAACGCTCACTCGGCGAACTTATCATCAAGGAATTTTGACGGCAAGGCCAAATCCGAAAAGCTAAATTCGAAATCCTAAACAATATCGAATTTCCAAAATCTAAACATTCAAAACAAAAGAGTCTACTTCTCTGCGGTGCGGGCCTTGGTTTTAATAATTCGAATTTCGTATTTGTTTAGGATTTAGATATTCGGATTTCGAGCTTCACCCTTTGGGTGCTCATTTTCCCCGGTAGACGCAGCGTGCGGTGTCGGATTCCCAAACGGTTACAGCTGAGAGTATCGGCAAGCCGGGTTTGATTTTATCCCACAGATATTTCGCGATCATTTCGCTCGTGGAGTTCGGCAGATCGGGGATGTCGTTGAGATTGCTGTGGTCGAGGGCATCGATATGCGGAGCGACGGCAGCCTTGAGGTCGCTGAAGTCGATTAACCATCCGCGCTGCTCGTCGATCGGCCCGGTAACGTGAAAGTCCACACGATAGCTGTGCCCGTGGAGCGAGCGGCACTTATGCCCGTCGGGTGCCTTGGCCAAACAATGCGCCGCCGAAAATTTAAACGTCTTAATCAGTTCTACTTCCATTTTATCTTCCCAATTGTAGGCCGGGTTTTAACCCGGCAACTTGGCGATTGTTTTTTCACGCCTTTCGCGCCGGGTCAAGACCCGGCCTACGCCTATTCTAAACCGCCAGCAGGGATTGCTCCACTGTTTTTCTGGGGGCTGCTTCAAAAGTATCTTGTTTATCCCATCGTCGATGCGATACAATTACCCGCGAGCAGGGAATTTCATGCATATGGAAAGGATTTATCCATGAAGCATCTAACAAGGACAGATGAAGAGCAGTTTCGTAAGGCTCATCTACATTTCGGGCATCCGATGCGAAAGGCACTTTCGTCGTCGTATCACCACTATTGTCCCGGAGAATCCTGGGCACCGCCGATCAATCTTTACGTTGACGACCGCAACTATTATGTAGTTGCCAATCTCCCCGGAACCACCGGCGAACAAATCGACATCGAGATCAAAGACAGTGAGCTGGTCATCTCCGGTTTTTGCGCGACCCCGACCCCGGAAGAAACCTTTGGAACGTTGCAGGTTGAGAACATGGAGATCGATGACGGGCGGTTCAGCAGAACCCTCGACTTACCCGACGATGTCGACGTCGAAAAAATTACGGCGACGTCGCGGCGAGGGCAATTATTGGTGACGATCCCAAAACAACAGTAGTTTGTAAACAGTAGAGAGTGTGATTATATGCAATTCAATCTGAAAAAAAATGCTGTGACTGTAGACGACGACTTAATTACCGTCAAGATACCCGATACGCCAGCTGAGGACGACGGAACCGAGCTGACGGAGCTGCCGGAAGAGATGGCGGTTTTACCCGTCCGCAACATGGTAACTTTTCCGGGGACGCTCGTGCCGCTGTCGGTTCAACGCGAAAAATCGCAGAAGCTGCTGCTGGATTTGCTGCCGGAAAACAAACTCGTCGTAACCGTCTGCCAAAAAGATCCCGACGTTGACGATCCCGGGCCTGACGATTTGTACGATATCGGCACGGCGGTGTTCATCTTAAAACTGTTGAAACTCGAGGCCGGTTCGCAAAGTCTCATCACCCAGGGCATCATGCGAGTGCGAATCGTCAAATGGATTACCACCGAACCGTACCTCCGCGCGCGAATCGAAAAAATCGAAGACGTCGCCGAAAACGGCAAGCGAACCGAGGCGATGGTCGTAAACATTCGCGAGTTGGCACACAAAGTCGTGAATCTTTCGCCAAGCATTCCCGAGGAGGCGAATCTCGTAATCGACGGAATCGAAACCCCGGGCGGGCTGAGCGATTTTCTCGCGTCGAACATGCAGCTGGACCTCGCTGACCGCCAAATACTGCTGGAAGAACCGAACGTTGCAGCTAGGCTGCGAAAAATGATCGTCGAGCTGCAAAAGCAGTTGGAGATTCTCGAGCTGTCCGACAAAATCCGCAATCAGGTTCGCAGCGAGATCGACAAATCGCAGCGTGAGTTTTTCCTCAACGAGCAGCTCAAGGCCATCCACAAAGAGCTTGGGCATATCGACGACAAGAGCATCGAGCTCGACCAGCTGCGTGGCAAACTCACCAAGGCTGCCCTGCCGCCCGAAATCGAAATCGAAACCGACCGCGAACTCGACCGGCTGGCCAAACTTCCCGCCTCGTCGCCGGACTATCAGGTCGTTCGCACCTACCTCGACATTATGGCCGAGCTTCCCTGGAGCGTTTCGACTACCGACAAAAGCGACGTCAAGCGGGCTGCGAAGATTCTCAATCAGGATCATTACGATCTCGAAAAAGTCAAGCGGCGGATTCTTGAATATCTCGCGGTGCGTTCGCTGGCACCGGACTCGCGCGGGCCGATCTTGTGCTTCACCGGGCCTCCCGGAGTTGGCAAGACCTCGCTGGGCAAATCCATCGCGAGGGCGCTCGGGCGAAAGTTCATCCACATGAGCCTCGGCGGCATTCGCGACGAAGCCGAGCTGCGCGGGCACCGCCGTACTTACATCGGGGCCATGCCCGGGCGAATCATTCAGGAAATCCGCAAGGCCGGGTCCAACAATCCCGTGTTCATGCTCGACGAGCTAGACAAAGTCGGTGCCGATTTCCGCGGTGACCCCACAAGTGCCCTGCTGGAAATTCTCGACCCTGCCCAAAACGACAGTTTTCAGGATCATTACCTAAACGTGCCGTTCTCGCTGCGAAACGTAATGTTCATCGGCACGGCAAACTACATGGGCGCCATCCCCGCCCCGTTGCGCGACCGCATGGAAATCATCGAGCTGCCGGGTTACACGCAGCAGGAAAAACTGCAAATCGCCAGCCGATACCTTGTCGGCCGACAGATCAAAGAAAACGGCCTGACCGAAAAGCAAATGCGATGGAACGACCGCGGGCTTGAGAAGATTATCCGCGAGTATACGCGCGAGGCTGGGGTGCGCGAACTCGAACGCGAAATCGGATCTGTCTGCCGCGGAGTCACCGCCATGATCGCCGCCGGTAAAGCCCGCCAGCGAACCGTCTCCCCAAAACTCATCACCGACCTGCTCGGCCCGCGCCGATTCGAAGACGAACTCGCGATGCGAACATCGTGCGCAGGCGTGGCAACCGGCCTTGCATTTACCGCCGCCGGTGGAACGATAATCTTCATCGAGGCCACAATGTATCCCGGGCGTGGTGGGCTGATGCTCACGGGGCAACTGGGCAATGTGATGAGCGAGTCGGCCCAGGCCGCACTGAGCCTCGTAAAAACGATGGCCGAGAACGAAGGCATCGATGTCCGCGGGCTAATGAAAAACGATATCCACATCCACGTCCCAGCCGGTGCCATTCCGAAGGACGGCCCGTCGGCGGGGGTTTCGATTTTCACGGCCCTGATGAGTATGCTGATAGAACGCCCGGTGCGTTCGGACGTCGCCATGACCGGCGAAATTACGCTGCGGGGTTTGGTATTACCAATCGGTGGGGTTAAGGAAAAAGTGCTCGCCGCGCAGCAGGCCGGGATCAAAACCGTAATCCTGCCCGCCCAAAACGAAAAAGACCTCGTCGACGTCCCCGCCGAAACGCAGAAAGCCCTGAACTTTGTCTTCGCCAAAACCGTCGACGACGTCCTCACCGCCGCCCTGAAACCGGAGAAGAAACGGCGCCGCAAAAATAGCCACTAGCAGCTGAAGCGGGTGCCATGCTTCTGCTCGCAGAAGCATGTTTTGTTTCTCCTCTGTGTCATGCTCGGCCACGACCGGGCATCCAGGGGATGTAGGAACGATGTGGGAAAACCCCTGGATCCCAAATCGAGTTTGGGATGACAGCTATGAATTGTCATTGCGAGGAGCATAGCGACGCGGCAACCCTAGCAGGGGCGGCAAAATAAAGATATGAGAATCGAGATTGCTTCGCTACGCTCGCAATGACAGCGGCAGAAAGAACTGGATCCCCGCCTTCGCGAGGATGACAGAAAAGAAAATTACAATAACAGACGATACCAACACCCGTGAAGCCAGGAAAAAGATCACTTGCTATTCTGATGGCGAGCAGGTAACCGTAGCGATTATTTGTAATCCTCGCTGAGGCCGTAAATCAAAATCGAAACTTGCAAATTCGCAATCGCCAATTGTAAATTGCCACGCTTTTCCTGCAGAAAAACCTTGCAAATCGCCGAAATAGCAATAGAATACTCGACCCGCATCGGAGAATCGTCACTATCTGGTGAAATTGGCTTATTCACTCAAAACTCTGCAAACGCAGTAGTTGTGTAGCCGGATCGGCGACGCCGACTCCTGAACTTGATTGCATAGGAATTTGTATTTGTTGCCCCCGCATTGAGGTAGGGTCGACAGAGTTCGTCCGAAGGACGTTAATTAAAAGTATGAGAAAAGAGCATTAGTAATGAAAAAACGAGGCAAAATCAGAAACATCGGCATCTCCGCCCACATCGACTCGGGTAAAACTACCCTGACCGAGCGGATCCTGTACTACGCGGGGCGAATTCACCGCATGCAGGAGGTTCACGGTAACGACGGCGGCGGCGCGACGATGGACTTCATGGAGCTGGAACGCGAACGCGGAATTACGATTACGTCGGCGGCAACTCAGGTCGACTGGGACGATAAGCTCATTAACATCATCGACACCCCCGGCCACGTGGACTTTACCGTTGAAGTCGAGCGTGCCTTGCGCGTGCTCGACGGTGCGATCATGGTGCTGTGCTCCGTCGGTGGTGTGCAAAGCCAATCCATAACCGTCGACCGCCAGATGAAACGCTACCGCGTCCCGCGAATCGCATTCGTCAACAAGATGGACCGCACCGGAGCAGACCCCGAGCGCGTTGCGATCGACCTTCGCGAAAAGCTCGGGCTAAACGTCGTGCCGATTCAGCTGAACATGGGCACCGGCGATGATTTCGTCGGCGTGATCGATTTGGTTACGATGAAGGCGATGACGTTTGACGGTGGCAGCGGCGAAGACGTCGCCATCGCCGAGATTCCCGAGCAGTACGCAGACGCAGCTGCCACCGCACGCGAAGAAATGCTCGAAGCCCTGAGCATGTTCAACGACGAAATGATGGAACTGCTGCTGGAAGGCGACGACGTCGAAGAAAAGATGATCCACGAAACAATCTCCGAAGCCACCATCACGCGAGAAATCGTTCCGATGATGATGGGTTCGGCCTTTAAGAACAAAGGCATTCAGCCGCTGCTCGATGCCATTTGTCAATACCTCCCCAGCCCGCTGGATCGCACGAGTTTTGCCCGCGACCACGACAACGAAGGGGCAGAAACTCCGCTGGTTTGCGATCCCGACGCGGCGATGGTCTGTATGGTTTTTAAGATCGTCGACGAAACTTTCGGGCAGCTTAGCTACACACGAATTTACCAGGGCACAATCACCAAGGGTCAGTCCTACATCAATGCCCGCACCAACCGCAAGGTTCGCATCGGCAGAATCGTGCAAATGCACGCCAACGACCGCGGCGATATTCCCGAAGCCAAGGCCGGTGACATTGTCGCACTCGTCGGTGTCGATTGTGCCAGCGGTGATACGTTCTGCGACGCAAGCGTAAACTTCTCGCTCGAAAGTATCTTCGTTGCCGATCCGGTTATCAGCTTGGCCGTCAAGCCCGAAGGCTCGGCCGACCAGGACAAAATGGGCAAGGCCTTAAACCGATTCATGAAGGAAGACCCAACGTTCCGCGTATCAAGCGATCCGGAAACCGGCGAAACCCTCATCGCCGGAATGGGCGAGCTGCACCTCGACGTTTACATCGAACGAATGCGCCGCGAATACAACGCCACCGTCACTGTCGGTGCTCCGAACGTAAGCTATCGCGAAGCCCCGATGGTAGAAGCAGAATTCAACTACCGCCACAAAAAGCAAACCGGCGGTTCGGGTCAGTTCGCACATATCGTCGGACGAATGCAACCGATGGAAGCCGACGAAGAATCGACCTACGATTTCGTGGACAACATCAGCGGCGGACGAATTCCCCGCGAATACATCCCCGCCGTCAACAAAGGCTTCGAGGCCGCGATGAAGGAAGGCCCCCTTGCCGGGTACGAAATCGTCGGCGTACGCATGCAACTCGACGACGGTTCATATCACCAGGTCGACTCGAGCGAAATGGCGTTCCGCACGGCCGGTAAAGCAGCCTTCCGCGAAGTCTTCACGAAAACCAAACCCGTACTCCTCGAACCGCTGATGCTCGTGGAAGTCGAAACTCCTCTCGAGTTCCAGGGCCCGGTCGTTGGCGACCTAAACTCGCGTCGCGGGGTGATTCTCGGTACCGAAAACCGTGAAAACCACGCAATTGTCCGGGCAGAAGTGCCGCTGGCGAACATGTTCGGTTACGCGACGGTAATTCGCAGCCTGTCAAAAGGCATGGCGACCTTCACGATGGAAATGGCCAAGTACGCCCGCGTCCCGCAGAAGATTTCGGAAGAGATCATCGAACGCCGCCGCAAAATGAAGGAAGAAAAAACGAAAAAGTAGAGAAGTTTTGCTACGGGCTTTCGTGTAGAATTATTGCACTAATGAAATCGTCCAGCGTGCGCACAATTCGAGCCTGCATCGTTGCTGCAGTTGCCATTGCCATCTCGGCTGCGAGCAGTAACGCCCTTGCCGCCAAATGGTGGAACACGAAATGGGCGTATCGTGTCGGTGTGGAGCTGGCGAGCAAACCGCTAAAGGCAACGCTGTCGGGGGACAACGTCGCCGTCGTTGATTTTCGCACGGGCGGGCATATCCAAGACGGCGGCGTCGACATTCGTGTTACCACGCAGAGCGGCCGAGAGGTTCCGCACCGTATAATGATGACCGGCCCGGGCGACCTCGCAAAAATCGCGTTCGCCACACGTCCCAACATCGCAAACTACTACGTCTACTTCGGTAATCCAAAATCAGCACCCGCGAAAAAACCGCTCAAGATTAATCGCGGGGTGATGCTGCAAATGTGGAGGTATCGTGGAGGGTCTGCCAAGACCTACAAGCAGCTGAAAAAAACGCTCGCACTCGCCAAGGAGCACCCACCGCTGGGTACATGTTTTCGACGCTGGATTTTCAACGGGCATAATCCATTCGGGCGACAGTCAGCCCTCGCCGCCGTCTATACCGCCTACTTCATCGCACCGCAAGACGGAAAATATCTATTCGTTACGTCGTCGCATCATGCCTCGTTTCTGCTGATCGACGATAAGCTCATCGTCAAAAACGGCGGATGGCATGGCCCGCAAAAAGACACGCACATCCGCGGGGTCGTTACGCTCAGGGCCGGGCTGCACAAGATGAGCTTCGAGCAAATTTCCAAATGGTGGTATCCCGTCGCCGTCGTTGCATGGCGCCCGCCGGGGCAGCGAAAAATTACGCTCATACCACCCGCAGCCTTCACAAAAATTGCGAGTGGGGTTTCCGGGGCCATCCAAAAATACCGCCAAGCCAAGAGTGTCGACTTTCAAGTGCTTCGCGGTGGTGAAACGTTCGTGGGCAATCGCTATTATCAGCGGCGCGTTTTTCGCGCGATGTCGGCGGGAATTTCGCAGCAGCGAATAGATGCCATGAAGTGGGAGTGGAACTTTGGTGACGGGCAGACCGCTACCGGCCCAGAGGTACAGCACGTCTATCTCAAACCCGGGTTGTACAGCGTAACGCTGCGGGCGAAAGTTTTGTCACGCACGCTTACGCAAAAGCATCAGGTGCAGATCGATCGCAACTGGGATGCGGTAATTTTCAACCGGTTAGATTCGCTGGGGTCGCACGAGAAGATCATTTCGCAATACAACTTCATCGCGCTTCCGACAAAGAATCTCACCGAGGCGTTGTTGTTTTTTCAGCGGGTGAAAAATCCTGAAATGATGCTGCGGGTTTGCAAGGCATTTTTCAAGCGAGGCTCTGCCGATGACAGCGATCTTAAAATCGTAGTGCCAATCTGCGAAACGCTGCTGGTTCGTGAAAATTCACCAAAACTCGCCGTGCGGGCGTTAATCAAGGCAGCGGCCATGACCAAAACCCGCGACCTTTCCGCACGATATAGAATTCGCGCAGGGCGGCTGCAAAACGACGAACTGGGTGAGCCCGTCGACGCGATGAAAATTTACCTCGCGGTGCTGAACAATACAAACGGTGTCAGTAAACCCACGCTGCGATTAGCGCGTATCGCGTTGGGTGATATCTGGCGGTCAAGGGGCGACTACGCCAAAGCCCATGGCGAATATGAACGTGCCGGTATCGGAGGCGGCTACAAACCAACAGACCGGGCATTTGTGCGTGGGGACTTGGCGCGGCAGGTGGAGGATTATATTCGCACGCGCGACTTTATCTCGGCCGGCGCGGCCCTGGACAAATGGGCCAACGCGTTTCCGTGCGATAAGCTCGAGGGATATCTGACATTGCTGCGGGTGAAGTTGTTGCGAGCCCAGCGTCGATATCTCGCAGCTGGTCGCTTGGGGCAAATCGTCGCGAAGGCAAATCCCACCGGCAGCTACGCGGCTGAACTTTTTATGCTCGCCGCCGACTCGTACTTCAAGGCAAACGAACCTCTAAAAACTCGCGCCATTCTGAAAAAGGTTGTCAAAGACTATCCCGAATCACCGCTGCACACCGAAGCCGTCGAAATGCTCAAGCCGGGGCGGTAACCCCTGGCAGGGGAGGCATATCTACCAACGGCGGCGGCCGATTCGCTCAATCCCAAACGAAAAGCTTGATTCACCGCCCTTCTGCCAATACCATGTAGGCCTATGCATTTACCGCAATTTTACACCGAAAATACCGAAAACCGCGAACCGTCGCGCCAATGGCGAATCGCCGATCTGCTGCTGATCGCCTTCGTGATGGTGCTGCTGATCGGCCTGCGTGCCCGCGGGCCATCAAATACGTACAGCTATGCGCAGTTCTGGCAGATTCGCGCGAGCATCGACCACATGAACGGTGGGAGCTACATCCTTCCGAAAATCACCGCAGAGGGTTCCGTCGCCCGCAAACCGCAGCTGTACGCATGGATGCTGACACCCGTGCTGAAACTCACCGGGGTGTACAACGACTTTACGTTTCGCATTCCGTCGATTGTTTCGGCCTTCGGTTTGGTGCTGCTGATATACCTGCTGGGTGTGCGATGGTACAATCGGACAGTTGGGTTGATGGCGGCGATTTTCTGGGCAACGGCGATGCACATGAACAAGCTCATCTACCTGACGACCACGGACATGCTGCTGGCGTTTTGGATCGGGATGTGCGTGTTTACCCTCGACCGCGTTTTGTTCCATCGCCCCTCGCGAGGCCGATGGGTATGGATGATCGCATTTTGGATTTCGATGATCTTCGCCGGGCTTGCCAAAAGCTGGGGCATCGTGAACCTTGCAATTATCGGCGGATTGGTTGCGTTTGCGTCTGCGATTTCTCCGGGATTTGCGGTGCTGCGGCGCGTCGACGGTGTTACGAAGTTTACGCTCGCGTTTCGACTGATTATGCGGCGTCTCGGCAAGGCCATACTCCTCACCGGCGCGTGGTGGGGCATTCCGCTGATGCTGACATTTTTCGTGCTGCTGTTTTGGGCGATGCTCCACATCGGCGGGCCGGAATTTCAGGCGACGTTCGAACGTGAAGTCACCAACCGCTTTTTGGGCAAGGGCGTGCATAAACCAAACGGTCTGCGAGTACCGGGGATCATTCAACTATACTACAACACCCTACCGATGTCGATTTTCGCCGGCTGTGCGTTTTTCATAATCCCGATTCGCCGCTGGTTAAAGTTTAACTCACCGACGGTGCTGCCGCTGTGGTGGATCATCGTCGTGCTAATCGCATTCGGTGTTCCCCGCGGGTTCCGCCCCGACTATCTCATGCCGTGCTATCCCGCAATTGCGATTCTTGCAGCGTGGGTGGTGGACAATATTTTAAAGTCGCAGTTCACCGCGAGGCCGTTGGCAAAACATCTGCGCCGCATCTGCTTCAGCGTACCGTTTGTAATCGGCGTCGGACTCATCGTGGCCGGCGGGCTTTACATCGCAGAGGCGATGTTCCCCGAGGTGCTGAGCTTCGTCAAACAACCCGCGAGAATGAGCAGCGAAACATGGTACGTCATCGGAGCACTGCCGGGATTGGGATTAATCGCGATTTTGCTTTCGAGCATCGCCGTTAAAACTCGCAACATGCAGCGAATCGCGATCATCACATGCTTCTGCATGGTGGGCGTGATTTTCCTCTACGCCGACTTATGGTCGCGGGCTGCCCGCAGTGGAGACGGCGATACGATGGTCAAATTCTCGCAAGCCATCAAGCCCCTTGTCGGGAGTGAAAAATTTCTCGTCTGCCGCGCCGACAAGCTTGGCCCTGAAGTCTACATCGGGCGAATGGAACCCAGCATCCACAATTCGCTCCCGCTGACAACACCGCAGCATCCGAAATGGCTGATCATTTCCGATCGCGGGCTGGTGCATCTCGGTGCCTTTAAGCTCGACGAATATGGCCCGGGCACCACCTATCAAAAGGGCAAGAAAATTCGCTTTGTTCCATCACCGCAAGACCTGGGAATCGTGCGAATCCGCAGCGACGCCCCGATACAATACGAATACTGGGGCAGGTTGTACCTTATCGAACTGACCGGGGATATTCACCCGACCAGCAAACCAATCCCCGACGAATATATCGAAGACGAATTCCACTAAAACAATTAACCCCTGTGGGGAGAACCGTTTTGAACAAAACAACACATCATATCCTTGTAGCCTTGCTTGCAATTTTTGTTTGCAGCAGCACTGCGATTTGTCAAACACCCAAAGTAAAACCCGCCAGCGTGAAGCAGGCTGTGAAATTTTTCAGCGACAAGCTCGCCGGTTCAAACGATCTCAACCGTGCCATCGTTTTGCGCGGGCTTGAATCCACCGAAGACAAACATCTATTGCCGCTCTTTGCCGCGCTGCTGGAAAGCGGCGACAAGGAATTGCGGTTGATGGGCACAGCTATGATCGCCAGCGTTGGTGGTAAAGATGCGGCACCGGCGCTACTGAAGCGGCTGCAAAAAGACCCGTCAATGGCGATTCGCGGCGAGGCGCTCGTACAGCTAGACGCTCTCGATGCGATTTCGACGGCCGATCTGGAAAAAGCCGCGGGCATTGACGATGAAGGGATCAAAATCGTCGCGGCACGGATGCTCGCCAGCAAAGGTAAAACCAAAATCGCCCGCGGAATTCTCACGAAGCTTACCGAGTCGCGTGAACCAGCGAATGTTGCTTTTGCACGCATGACGCTGCTGGGTATGGGCGACCGGCGGCAATACGCCAAGCTGCTGCGGATTAGTCGTGACCCTAAAACGAGCAAGGACGTTTTGATTCGTCTGCTGAACCAGATCGCGCAGGACAAAATCTCCAGCGCCTTGCCGATGGTCGAGTCGATGTGCTCCGACGACTATGCGTGGGATGTTCGGCTGCGAGCTTACGACGTTATTTCCAAGCTATCGCCCAAGGGCACACAAAAATTGACACAGGCATTCAACGCCACCACCAACCTGCTGCTGCGAATCAACCTGTTGCAGATGCTCGCCGACCGCGACGACTCGCGCGATCAGATCGACCACATCGCTGCCGGAAATGTAAAAAACCTAGTCACGATTGTTGCGAAATTTGAAAAAGCCCGCAATACCAAACCCTTCAATCCCAAAACTGCCGAAAAAATCGCACTCGAAATGGTAAACACCGGGCATCCCGTCTACATCGAATATCTGCTGACCCGCATGGCTGAGGACATCGAAAAAGATAAGTCCGCCGCCGCGTTCTACGCCACCCCGATTATCACGTATCTTTCGTCAATCAAGCTAAACCCGCGCAAGATGACCGCAGAGCACGGGCGGGCGGGCAAGGCGGTGGAGTTGCTCGTGGACCTCGGAAACGAAACGGCGATGAAGGGTTTGTGGGATATTGTTTCTGCCCCGGGTAATTCGCCGCTCAAGCGAATGACGGTGGCGTCGATGTACAGGTCGGACAACGACAAGGTTTGCGATTTCGTAAAACCACTGCTCAACAGCGGGTATCCCAAACTCCGAACCTACGCCGCCTTGCTGCTGGGTAAGCATCACAAACCCGAAGCCATTAGCGTACTGGAAGAAATCCAAAATTCCTTGGCGAAGAAAAAAGACCCGGGCCCAAAATCGCTAATAAACTGGTACATCATCAGCCTCTACGACAATCCCACCGCCGCCGTCGCCGAAATCAGCAAAACCATCAAGTAGTGAAATACGAAATGCGAATATCGAAATGCTAAACAAGCACGAAATTCAAATTGCCAAAATATCAAAGGAATACTGGCGGCATATTGCATTCCTGTATCTGTTTTGGAAATTAGAGTTTTTTAATTCGATATTGTTTCGAATTTAGATTTTAGGATTTCGATTTTATACGCATTGCTTCGTTTTTAGTAATCGCCGCAACGTAAAGGTTAAATCATGGACATCACAGCAGTATCGAAAACGCATGAAATTGTCGTAATTGCGATCCTCGTCGCAGCTGCGATCTTTTTACTGATCCGGCAGTTCTATCGCATGGCTAAAGGCAAAGATTCGGGGTGCGCCTCCTGCTCGAAAAGCTGCTCACTGAAAAACAGCGACTCGCAATGCCCCAGCGACGACATCAACGCCTCCAAAGACGAGAGTGAAAACAACAAGGGGTAGCGCGCAGCTAAAAATGCATCGGCAACATGCCTTCTTGTTAAGGCGTCGGCAGGGAATTTGTGCTGTTGCAACTTTATGCTTCGGGCAGCGTCCCGTCCATTGGCAGGTGCAGCACAAAAACCGTTCCGCTGCCGGGTGTGCTTTCCAGTGTAAGTTTGGCGTTGATAAGACCGGCAAGCTCCTTGCTGATGGCCAACCCAAGCCCCGTGCCGGTGGATTCTTTTGTTAGCGTTTCCCCGGACTGGAAGAATTTCTCGAAGACCTTGCTCTGGTCGGCCTTGCTGATTCCGGGGCCCGTATCTTTGACTGAAAGGATCAGCTTTCCGCTGCGGTTGTGTCGCCTGCTGTTTTCGGCCGACGCTGTCAGCGTAACTTCACCACCCGGCGGGGTAAACTTCACCGCATTACTCAGCAGATTGTAGAGAATCTGCTGCAACTTCCCACCGTCGGTGACGACCATCGGCAGTTCGGGGTCGATGTTACCGATAAGGTTGATGTTCTTTTTATCAGCCAGTGGCTGCATCAGCGTGATGAGCATTTGGCAGGTGTCGAGCACGGAAACCCTGTCCATGCGGACCTCGGATTTGCCGGCTTCGATTTTCGCCAAGTCGAGCATATCGTTGATCATCATCAGCAGATTCTTGGCGGCAGTGGCGATGTTGTTTCCGTAGCGCGAAATTTTATCGTCGTCAGTACCGGCCAGCAAATCGGCGAATCCGATGATGCTGTTGAGCGGTGTTCGCAGTTCGTGCGAAACGTTGGCGAGAAATTCGCTTTTGACAAGGTTGGCCTGGTGCAGGGCGGTGTTGCGTTCCCCGAGTTCTACCATGCGAAGTTCGACGGCCTTGTTGGCGGCGCGAAGTTCTTTGTGCTGAGCGGCAATGGCGTCGAGCATTTCGTTGAAGCTTTCGCCCAGCCGTTGCAACTCATCGTCAGTCTTCAGCGTGCTGCGAACGGCCAGATCACCCTCGGTGACTTTGTCGGCGAGTACTCGAAGTTTTTTCACCGGCCGAAGCACGAGACGATGCGAAATGATATCAAAAATCACAAGCACCACCATCCCGGCCAACAGGCTGCCAATAACGATCGCCCCGCGTGCCAGCCAAAGTTGCGTGGGGCTTGCAGATTTTTCGGGTAGCGTCACGCCGATCATCGCCACGAGCTGCCCGTGCTTGAATCGCGATTTGCCCGGCATCGCCGAGTCGGGGTTGTGGCAGCGCGTGCAGTCCCACGGTTTTTCGGAGGTTATCCGCACAGCGCGGAAACAGCTATAAACGGTTTTGCCTTGCTCGTTGCTGGTTTTGTACCACGTCAAAAGGCGGTCGGGATTTTGGAAGGTTTTGTAGGCTTTGCGGGCGGGGTTGTCGAGGGTGGCGGTGGGATTGGCCTGATCGAGCACCATAAACGATGGCCCGGTAATCCCCTCAGTGCCGCGGCCTTCGGAATACAGCGAATAGACCTCGCTGTTGGCGTCGCGGGCGGATTGGGCGGTTTCCTGGTTGTGATGAAACCGCGCCCACTCGTTTAGTCGCAGACGCGTCAGTTCGCGTGTGGGCCCTTCAAGGCCTTGCTCGGACAGCACCTCCATGGAATACCACGGCACGACGAGCGCAGCTGTGATCACTCCCAGCAACGCCAGGAAAAACAGCAACCGAAACTTCACTGCGAGCGAGATGCGTATGAATCGCTTGGCCATGCCGGTATCTTAGTCCGAATATCCCGCAAAGTAAATCCAAAGGGCGCGATGCCGTGTAGTTTAATATTCCGTAGTGATTATTCGAGCACAATCTCGAGCGGAAGAAGCTGGTACAATTGAATCAGGGTGGTAGTTATAAATCTTTGACATCTCGCAAAGCCCGGCCTTTGAGGTAAATTTCGCGGATATCGCGCAGGGCGTATCCGGTTTCGTTGAGGCGGCGGATGAGTTTGATGCGCTTGATGAGGCCGCTGTCGAAAAATCGCCCGTACCGCCCTGTCTCGCGCAGCGGGGTAACCAACCCGAGCATTATGTAGTACTCGACGGTTTGTGTGCTGACGGCGGCGGCGCTGGCAGCTTTGGATATACGAACCCAACCTTCGGGGAGGGTGTTTTTAGATTGTACCTTCTTTTTCGCCACAATACTCCAATTAGTTACTGGGGCCATCTAAAACGGCCTGCGATATAGAGTGTTATCGCACAGTTACCCCGAAATTCTTTAGCCCTTACCGCCCGAAATCTGTAACGCCCTGGGGCGGTCAGAAAACGGTCAAAACTTTCCGTTTTTTTTTGGTTCACAGCCCGGGCGGCTGATAGAATGCTCCGAACCACCATGGACGACAAGAATCGCAAATTGAAACTGGTCATCGCGTATAACGGCGCGATGTATCGGGGCTGGCAGCGGCAGGCCGACGGGATCGACACCGTTCAGCTGCGCGTGGAGACCGCCGCCAAGTATGTGTTGCGACATCCGTTGCATGTGCATGGTTGCAGCAGAACCGACAGCGGTGTTCACGCCGAGGGCCAGGTCGCACACATTCGCACCAGCAGTAGCATTCCTGTCGTTGGCATGCGAAAAGCGATGAACTCCCGCCTGCCGAAAGACATCGTAATTCGCTCGGTGTGTGACGTTCCGATGAGTTTCAATTCGTCGCTGTCGGCGGTGGGTAAAACGTATCGGTATCGCATTCATATGGGCCCGGGTCGGCCGGTGCATTTGGCGGGACAGGTTTACTGTCATTGGAAATCGCTGGACACCGACGCCATGTCCGTCGCTGCCTGTAAGCTTGTCGGTGAGCACGATTTTCGCGGGTTTGCGTCGTCGGCCGACAAACGACAAATTACCGTGCGAAAAATTTTCAGCTGCCACGTAGCCCCCATCGAACACGAAAACGAAATCCATGTAACGATCTCCGGTAACGGATTTTTGTACAACATGGTGCGGAATATCGTCGGCACGTTAATAGACGTCGGCCGCGGGCGATGGGCACCGACGCAGATCGACAAAATCATCGAAACGCGCGACCGCGATATCGCCGGGCCAACAACACCCCCCGACGGCCTGACGCTTATGTGCGTCAATTACCCCCCGGAAGCGTTGCAATTTTAATTTATTACATTTTTCGAGGTGGGTAAATTGAACGAGTCTTGCTTCGTCGGATGATTGCCTGTCTAATATGTCGCTTGGCGCCGACGGCGGCGTGTTGAAACAGGTTTTGGCCAGATTGAGAAGCAAACAGGATGCATCCAGGAGAATTTGTATACCGTTGGCGTTGGGTGATAGTGGCGATATGGATTGCCGCTTGCGTGGGGCTTTTTGTATTCGTTCCGCATGGTGACCCGTCGGCCAGCGAGCATCGCAGTTTTCTTCCCGACGACACACCATCGCGAGTGGCTACCACGAAGTTGGCCAAGCTGTTTCCCGATTCGTGCGGGTTGTCGCAGGCGACGGTTATTTTCGAGCGCAGCAGCGGGGCATTGACAAAGTCGGACGAAAAGTACATCAATAAGATCGCCGGCAAAATAAAACGCCCGAATCCGAACCATCCAAGACCGGGCAAGGAGGAACTCGAACAGCTGACGGTTGTATCCCCCGGAATGCTGGACATTGCCCACCGCTTTGCCCAGACCCGCGCGAGTGCCCAAGCTATACTGAAGGGCAAAGCTGCTCCGGTGAAGGGAAAATTTCACAATCCGCTGAAAAGCAAAATCGATGCCAACGGACAAGCCGCCATCATTCGCGTAAACATCCCAGCCGACTACATCACGTCGCGCTCGGGACGCGTAATCAAACACATCCGCCGTCTGGTTGCCGAGAATTCACCACCGACTGGGCTAACGGCAGCGATTACCGGGTCGGGCGGATACGGGCACGACTACGCCGAGTTCGTCCGCCGCGGGCATACGCGAACCATGTACGCCACCCTCATCGCCGTCATCGTAATTCTGCTGATCGTATACCGCGCACCGCTGGCCTCGGTCATACCACTGATCGCCGTCAGCATCGCCGCAGCCATCGTCGTGAAAATAATGAATATTCTGCAGAACATGGGCTTCAGTATCGGAATGGCCGAGCAGATTTTTGTCTTCGTGCTGATGTACGGGGCGGGTGTGGATTATTCACTGCTGCTGATCAGCCGCTACCGCGAATTTCTCGCGTGCGGCGAATCGCATCGTGGCGCGATGAGTCGTGCGTTGGATGCAACGTTCCCGGCGATAACGGCGTCGGCGGCGACGGACTCGATTGGCATGTTGATGCTGGTGTTCTGCAGCTTTTTGATCTTCAAAACCACAGGCCCGATTGTGGCGATGTCGTTGGTGGTGGCGCTGCTGGCGGCGGTGACGCTGGTACCGGCAATGATCGGCATTTTCGGCCCACGAATCTTTTGGCCGACACGAATTGTAACTCATCACACCAAGGCGGGAAAATTCTCGCTCCAACACGTCTGGCCGTTCATCGCGCGAAAAGTTACCAAACGACCCGCCATCGTTTTGGTCGCGACTTTGGTGCTGCTGCTGATTCCGGCCTCGCAGGTGCCGAAAATTACCTGGGTGTATGATGCACTGGCTGGAATCGACGAGGAAAATATCCAAAACGTCGGCAACGCCGCATCTGGTTTGGGCGTTGCAAAGCGCCATTGGCCAATCGGCGAGACCGGGCCAGTCAGCGTACTGATTCAGCAGGACAAAGGCCATACAAAGCTGACGAAAAAACAATGGAACGAACTTTCGCGAACGATCACCCGACGCGTGGGCGATCTCGACGGGGTGCAAAACGTTCGCTCACTAACTCAGCCTATCGGCAACGACGTGACGGCAACGAACAACACGGCGATGGCGAAACTGCTGGACAATTTCGGAAAAAATCCCTTCTACAAAGGCGGGTTCCGCTGCATTCGGGTTGAGGTGCTGCTGGGTACGCACACGATGAGCAACGCCGCGATGGATACGGTAAAGCAAATTCGTGAAATTAGCGAGTCGGTTCTAAAAAACGCCGGGCTGGAAAAAACCGTGCATGTCTACATCGGTGGGTCAACGGCACAGATGATGGATATCAAAACCGTCACGCAGAGTGACTTTCGGAGAGTGATTGTGCTGGTGCTGGGCGTGATCTTCATCATCGTGATGATCCTGTTGCGAGATATCTTCCTTACGATTTTCATAATCGGCGCGATCATCTTGAGCTACCTCGCGACGCTGGGAATCAGTGCGTGGGTGTTCATCAACTTCCTCGGAATGGAAGGGCTTGACTGGAAAGTCGAAATGTTCCTGTTCGTGGTAATGGCAGCTGTGGGTGTAGACTACAGCATCTTTTTGGCATCGCGATTGGCACAGGAAGCTCGCAACTGCGAACCGCGCGAAGCCGTCCGGCGAGCAGTTGCGTTTACCGGCCCGGTGATCAGTTCGTGCGGATTGATAATGGCAGCTACGCTCGGGTCGCTGATGGCAGGACGCATCGAACTGCTCCGCGAACTGGGATTCGCGCTGGGGCTTGGCATGCTGGTGGATACTTTCATCGTTCGCCCGCTGCTGTTACCGTCGTTTGCGGCGCTGTTCAAACGCACCGGCAAAAAAAGCAAACTGATTGGATAGCGACGATTCTGCGGGAGACAGTCACATGCACGTTAACGAATATGGCACTTCGGGGCGACGGGTAATTGTCCTTCATGGTGGCCCGGGGGCTGCGGGCAATGCAGAACCAATCGCCAAAGGCCTGGCCGATGAGTTTCGCGTTTTGGAACCGTATCAGCGCAGCAGCGGCAAAACTCCACTGACCGTCGCAACGCATATCGCCGACATCAAAGAACTGATCGAAACGAAATGCACCGACGAATGCCCCGCAATTATTGGCGAATCATGGGGTGCAATGCTCGCACTTGCCTTCGCCACCGAACACCCTGCCCTCACCGGGCCGATTGTGCTGGTCGGCTGCGGAACTTTCGATCCGCAAACGCGACGAATTTTCGAGGAAACCGGCGAATCTCGCATGGATGAGGCACAGCGCAAACGTATCTCATCGCTGGAACAAAAATTTACCGACCCCGACGAGCGACGCAAAGCTTACTTCGCAGAAATCACTCCACTGTATGCATATGCCCCGCTGCCGCGTCCACCGAAAGACCTGACCAACTTCGACATGCGCGGTCACAGCGAAACATGGAACGACATGTTGCAGCTGCAGGAAACCGGCGTGTATCCCAAAGCTTTCACGGACATCAAGTCGCCCGTGTTAATGCTGCACGGAGACTACGATCCGCACCCTGGACTGCGCACGCGAGATTTACTGCAGCAGTATATCCCGCAGCTGGAATATCATGAGCTGGAAAAATGCGGGCACTCGCCATGGGAAGAAAAATTTGCCCGCGACGATTTTTTTGCGATCTTGCACGAGTGGTTGAAATAGCGATCTTCCCACCGCGGATCATGCCCCGTAGCTATGCCGCCCGGCGAAGATTTTCGCGAGGCTCACCAGCAGCAGCGTGCAGATGATTCCGCACATTCCGAGAAACACCAGCAGTGTCGCGGTTTTCGGGGCACTCTTGCCGTATTGGTAGCGGACGTGAAAATAAATTACGAACACCAGCCACGTTCCCAGCGACCACATTTCCTTGGGGTCCCAATTCCAGTAGTCGCCCCAAATTTGCTTACCCCAGTAGGCCCCCAGCAGTAATCCGAGCGTTAGAAGCGGAAATCCTAACCGCACGAGATTGTAGCAGGCACGTTCGGATTGCGCCGATATTTGCGGAGACTTATATGACACCATTTGCAAAAAACCCTGCAGCGTTGCCTTGGCCATTACCACGTAGGCTACGACGTAAACCAGCACATGCGGAGCAAAAACCGGAAACTGCAACGCCGGTGGTAACAGCTGCATCTGATCCGAAAACACAAAACCGCACGGAAACAAAATCACTGCCCCGATAAGCGGGTCAAACTGATACCCGCGGGCAGCGAGCATGCGGTCGGCAAATAGCGACAGCGGAAAAATCAGCGCCCCCATCATCAACATAACCTCAAAAAGATTTTGCAGCGGAATATGCCCCACCGTCACCCATCGTAGCATAATCGCCGCCGCCGCAATCGCAAATCCGCACGCGTAAACGGCCCACGTAATTTTCGGACGTCTGAAAAACGATACTGCAAACGCAAGCAGATACGCACCCATCGTCAGGTAAATCAGCAGACCCAAGATATTCGTTTTAACGTGCATGAATATGTCTGTTCATCAATTATCAGTCGGCTTCCGAAGATTCAGGTTCAACTCCATGCCGCTGATTGTCGCCCAATATCTCGTAAAAGTCAATCAGCCATTGGGTCTACGCATCGGGGAAAATCATCGATTCGGCAAAGGCCATTTGAAATTGCATGTCACTGGAAAGCTCGATGTGCTGTGCGGTTTTGGCGATGCTTTCTGCCTTGCGCCTGGCAGCTGTCGACACGAGCACCCACTTGGCACCGTGCAGCGAAACGTTACCCACGTAGGTTATCCGCTGGGCGGGGATATCGCTTGGTATCAGCCCAATTCGCTGCGCATTTTGGCGGCGAATGAAACTTCCGAATCCGCCCGCGATCAAAACGCGGTTTATGTCGTCGGATGTCAGGCCTTGCTGCTTCAGCAGAATTTCGACACCGGCCTTAAGCGCACCGGTTGCCAGCTGCAATTCGCGAACGTCGCGCTGCGTGATCGTTACGTTCGGTGAATCGTCGCCGCTGCAGAGCACGAATTCTGTTTGGTTTTTGCTGTCTTTTCGCAGCCGTTGGCAAATGGCTGGCGGTGCGTCGCACAACTCGTCGCTGTTTGCGATTTTGCCCATCGAATCGATAATTTTCATTCGCAGCATCTCGGCTGTGATGTCAACCAGCGCGCTGCCGCAAATTCCGATCGGCGACACCCCACCAATAACGCTGCACTTTATAGTTCCGTCGGGATCGATAACGACTTTTTCGACTGCCCCGTTGGCCGCCCGCATTCCACACGAAATTCGCGCACCCTCAAACGCCGGACCAGCCGCCGCCGAGGCAGCAAGCAACTTTCCGTTTGCAGCTACGACGATTTCGCCGTTCGTGCCGATGTCGATCATTACCACCGGCCCGTCGGCGGAAAGCTCGGTGATGCTCGACGCGAGAATTCCCGAAACCGTATCACCACCGACAAACCCACCGATAACCGGCAAGACGTAAGCCCGCGCGGTTTCGGCGAGGGCAAATCCAAGCTCACCAGCCGGTACGTCAAGGGCTTCGTATCGCACCGGTTCAAACGGCAGCTGCGAAAGTTTCACCACGTCCCACCCGCAAAGCAAATGCTGCATTGTGGTATTGCCCGAAAAACTTATCCCGCGAATTTCGCTTCTCTGCGCGCCGGTTTTTTCGCAAAGTTCGTCGATGAGCTTGTTCAATGCCTCCACGACAATATCGCGCAGCTCCTGAGCGTCAGCCGGTGACGTGCAGGCCTTGCCGATCCGTGAAACAACATCGTCACCAAAAATCACCTGCGGATTAATCGCGGCGGCGATTCCCCGTTCTGTCCCGGAGGGCAGATCCAGCAGTTCGCCGACAAGCGTCGTAGTGCCGAGGTCGAAGGCGACAGCAAAATTTCGCGCACCGTCAACAATTTCGACCGGCAGCTCGTCGTGCGGTTCGTCGTCGACGGATTCTGCGATGGCGACGCTTTGGGTGAGAATTTGCAAGCGGTCGCTGAACAATGACGTTTCTGGAATCGCAATTACGGTGTCATGCAAAACCCCGGCCTGGCATGCGAGTCGCCACCCGGCTGCGATTTCGTCGGCGTCGAGAACCTGCGATTCGGTTTCGTTGGGCTCGGGGGGATATGATACGAATCGTACGCGGCATTTTTCGCAAGTGCCCTGCCCACCGCACGGAGAATCAATCGCCAACCCGCAACGCCCCGCCGCCTCCAAAACCAACGTCCCCGGAAGCACCCACACCGACCGCCCCGTCGGTTCAAATGTAATACTGACCTGCTTGTTCTGCTCAACCATCATTTTTTTCTCTGCGTTCTTTGTGTTCTTTTGCGGTGAATAAAAAAATTCTTTATCGGTTCTTCGTAATTTCTTCTACGGCGACGGTGGCGTAGCAACCCGAGGATGCGGCGAACGTCAATTCGAGAAACTCACCATACGCATCGCAACCGGGGGTTATGGTAGGTTGTTCCAGCTTGTACCGCAAGGGACGCCGCGTGCCTTTTACCTTAAGCGATCCGATTTTGCCGAAGCTATCCAGCGATACTCCGTGCGATTCGATGGCGCGATTTTCGATTTCGCCCGGTTGTCCACCAGCCAACTGGCTTCGCGATCCGGGTAAGATTCCCGTCGCGCTTATCTCGAAATTTTCCGCCCGCAGCTGTTCGGCCTGCAGGTCTTCGATCGCAAACACTCCCCCGCCGTCGATTTTTTGCGCGAAGTCTCCGAGCATTACGCTATCAAGCGATTCGATTCGCTCGGCGAGGATGTCGTTGAAGATCGCGCTTTGAAATGCGGAGATATAGAATCGTTTCATTCGTTTGTCAATCGCGCCAATCGCCGGGCCGGGCCGATGCTTTTTCTTGTAGGCCGACAACGCCTTTCGCTGATCGGCGTAATGGCGAGGCCAACGCTTGAGGGCACGGTCGAGCGTGTCTACGTCGAACGCATCGCGGGCTGCTTTGCAGTCGGGTGGGTCGCATTCCATCGGCCGTCCGAGAAAAATTTCCACGAACTCCTGCAACTCGTCGCACAAAAGCGCCTTTCCGAGGGCAGCTGTGTCACCGCGTGCGCCAAATCGCTGCGAACCAAAATAATTCGGCACGCCGCGCCGGGTAAGTACGTCTAATGTAGCTTGCCCCGCCGCTGCCTGCGACTGGCCAACCCCGCGAATTTTGATATTGAAAACATTACCCGCCAAATGTCCCGTCCGCAGCTTGTTCGTGTGCAAACCAGTCCAGACGACCTGCATTTGCGGGTCGGTATACCCCGCGAGCTTTTCGGCGTCGGCGTGTTCGAGCGACATCATTTGCGAAGTTACCCCCACCGCATCTTTTAACCCCGCAACGCCAATGTCGCTCCCGCGAACGCCCATATATTTACCCAGCCGCGCCACCGCCACCGGCGTGGGAATCCCGCGTTTCTCGATGCGAAAATAAACATGCGACCCCTCACCGCAGGCGTCGTACAGCGGAATTTCCGTCACGCGAAAATCCTCCACTCGCTGTTTAATTTCACCGCCGATTCCAGGGAGCCCGCTAGTTAGGTATGGTAGGTCACGCATAAAGTTCACTTCGTCCACATAACATCTGCAAATCCGCCTTGCTTGTTGGCCAGCCTTGCAAAAACAAACAGTAAATCGCCCAGTCGGTTGAGATACTGCAAAATTATCGGCGGCACATCGACTCCACTATCGATGAGCGTTACGACGGTTCGCTCGGTGCGGCGGGCGACGGTGCGGGCAACATGAAAGCGGGCTGCCAGTTCCGTCCCGCCGGGTAAAATGAAAGTCTGCAGCTCGCCGACGGTTTGCATTCCGTCGTCGATTTGTTTTTCCAAACGTTCGATTGACGCGACGTTAATCAGATCCCCGAAGGCACCGAACAGCGGAGTTCCCACAGCCGCCAGCTGCGACCCGACATTGAACAGTTCGTTCTGAATTTTCACGAGCACCTCGGCGAGGCTGGGGAGATTGTCCTTACCCGCTCCGCTGGCGCACAAACCCAGGTGCGAGCTTAGCTCGTCGATCGTGCCGATGGCCTCGATTTGCGGGGAAGCCTTGCTGACGGTCTCGCCGTCCATTCTGCAGGTTTTTCCCGCGTCGCCGTTTTTCGTGTACAGTGTCATTCGCGATTCTCCGTGATTTTTCGCGCCATTTTAATTACCGTCCTTCGGACGAACCTTATCGGCCCTACTTCAAACACGGGGCCAACAAATACAAATTCCTATGCAATGGACTTTTCGTATGCGTTGGTTATAATCGATTTCGATTTCAAAACAAAATTCAATCGCTGAAAGGCAGACGCAAAAATGAAAATAGATCAGATTCCGAACATATTGGGGTGCGATTGCGGGAACAGTTCGATAAAAATCGGCTGGGTCGCGGGAGATATCGTGTGCGATACGCAGCGGATTGCGATCACCGACCGGGACAAACTCGCCACCGCCCTGCGTGAGGTCTGGGAAAAAATGCCCGACCCCAAACAGCTCGTCGCCGCCAGCGTAAACCCCTCCGCCCTGAAAGTTCTGGAAGAAGTCGCCACCGAGACTATCAGTGCCAAAGCAATTATCGTTGGTATTGACACCCCAATACCAATGGAGGTCACAGCGGAAGTCGAAAATCCCAAATCGATCGGCATGGATCGTTTATGCACCGCGGCGGCGGCCTATGACAAACTTGGCGTCGGATGTATCGTTGCCGATTTCGGCACTGCTGTTACGGTGGACTGCGTCAGCGAAAAGGGCGTGTTTATCGGCGGCGCGATTTTACCGGGGCTGCAAATGAGCGCCGATGCACTCAGCGAAAAAACCGCACTGCTGCCGCGCGTAAAACTTCGCGACCCTGACTGGATCTTCCCCCGCAATACCGACGAGGCGATTATCGGTGGAATTATTTACGGGGTGCGCGGAGCCGTGCGTCAGCTAAGCGAACTATACGCCACCGAGCTTGGCAGCTGGCCGCTGGTAATCGTCACCGGGGGCGATGCGGAATTGGCCTTTCCGCACCCCACCGAGGATGGACTGGTGCAGGCCCGCGTAGACGATTTGTCGTTGCGTGGAATCGCGATAGGCTTCTTTCAAATGTTGCTGAAAAAATGACATCGCGCGAAAAAACAACAGCGTCGCTGCAAACCCCGCCAGGCCGCGGTGGCATTGCGCTGATTTCGCTTGTCGGGCCTGCGACCGTCGATGTGCTGCAGCGCGTGTTTCAACCGCGTAAAACCGGCGCGAACCTACCAACCGCCGGCGAACTGCAACTCGGGTTCCTGATCGATGGAACCGAACGCCTCGACGAAGTGATTGTATCGCTTAACACCAGCTCGGCCGAGATCAATATCCACGGTGGATCGGGAATCGCACATCGCGCGATGAAATTGCTGGTGGGCTGCGGGGTTGAGGTCACCGCGCCGCACTGTGCGGGCTTTCCGAAGTCGCACCCGAGATGGGACAACCCCGCGGTCGGTGCGGAAATGCTCGACGCTCTGGCAGCTGGGCGGTCGCTAAAGGTTACCCGCTCGATTTCGCATCAGTGGGCCGGTGGTATCAGCAAGCTCGCCCGCGAAATTCTCGATAATCCGTCCCCCGACAGCAGCAAATTACTACGCGCCGCTGCCGACGGTTTTGCGACGATGCAAAAACTGCTCGATCCGATGGAGGTCGTGCTCGCCGGGCCGCCCAACGCGGGAAAAAGTACGCTGGGCAACGCCATCGTCGCCCGCCCCGTCAGCATTGTGCACGACCACGCCGGAACGACGCGCGACTGGATTCGCGAACTGGCGTTGATCGACGGAATTCCGATATGGTGTACGGACACAGCTGGGCTTTGGACGACGGATCACACCGTCGACGCCGAGGCAGTGCGACGGGCATGGGATAAAATCGCCCAGGCCGACCTCGTGGTGCTGGTTTCACCCGGCGGTGATATCCCCATCGAACTGCCGCAACGAATATGCGCGAAAAAAATTCTGCATGTCGAAACAAAAAGCGACATTCACGGCGGGGAGAAATCGGCAAATCCGGAGGCCGTGAAAGTGTCGGGGATGACCGGAGATGGGATGGACGCGCTGGGAAAAGCGATTCTCAAATCTCTGGAGCTGGAAAATTTTGAACCTGCCATTCCGCGAGCGTTTACGAAGCGTCAAGCAGAGCTGCTGAACCGCGCCGCCAAGGCCATCGACACTGGCGACTCCGCAAAAACTACAGCTACCTTAAAGAAACTCCTCGGAGAAACCTGAGTTCATATGGTAGCGGAAATTCGTTTGGGATTTTGTGTCTTGGCGATTGGTTTTGCCTGGGGCCCAAGCACTTTCAGCAAGGCGGTGAGAATTCCGTGAAGCGAAAACGGCTTCTTGATGAAGCCCGCCAAGTCTTCGTTGGCGAAAAGTTTCATCGCCTCATGCTCCTCGCACCCGCTGCACAAAACCACGGGGAGGTTCGGGTATAGCTGCCGCGTTCGCTGCAAAATTTCCCGCGCCGTCATGCCATTCAGCGTCATGTCCAGCAAAATAATATCGACTGGCGTGCCACCAGTTAAAATCTCTATGCACTGTTGCCCGTTTTCCGCGGGAATGGCGTCAAAACCCTGATGCTGCAGCATTGCCTGCGTAACCGACAGCACGTTTGGTTCGTCGTCGACGACGAGAACGGTTCCCGAGCCAGATACGGCTTGGATTTTCGCGGGCGTTTCTACCACGCATTCGCACGACTTCTGCGAGCAGGGAAACCAAACCGTAAATGTCGTCCCGGATCCGGGTTTGGTGTCAAGCTCGATGACGCCGTTATGCGCACCGACTATTCGTGCGATGGCGGCCATGCCTAATCCGTGGCCGGTGGGCTTGGTCGTGAAATGCGGTTCGTAGATTTTCTCCAGAGTTGCAGAATCAATTCCGCAGCCGGTGTCGGTAACCTTAACGTAGCAGTATTCACCACCTGCAGGCTTGGCGTGCGATGGTACCAGCGACGATTTCGGGACAGCTGCCCCGGAGCAAATGGTAATCGATCCTGATTTTTGCCCGACGGCCTCGGAGGCGTTGGCTACGAGGTTCATCACCACCTGTTGGATCTGCAGTGGATTGGCTTTGATTGGCGGGATCGGTTCGGTAAGTGCGTAGTTGAGGCGAACATGTTTTGGAATCGACACCGCCATGAGTCGTCCGGCGTCGCTGATGATTTTGTTCAGGGCAGTTGACTTTACTTCCACGGTGGTGTTGTCGGAATACATCATCATTTGGTTGCTGAGTTCGGCGGCACTGTTGGCGGCGCTACAGATTTCTTCGATATGCTCCCTGATGGGGTCGCCCGGTGGTAGGTGCGAAAGGGCCAATTCGGTATGCCCCAAAATACTCACCAGCAGCGTGTTGAAATCGTGCGCGATGCTCTCGGCCAGGGCCCCGAGGCTTTCCAACATTTGAGATCTGTGCATCCGACCAGTTTTAGATGCGTGCTCCGCGGAATTTTTTTGAATCATATTGTTGCCCCTGTCTGTTTATCTGGATTCCCAGTGATACAATCATCAAGATGGTGCATGTTCCCACAACGACCCGCCGCTCCAACGGGTCGCTGTGGGTTGATTCCCAAAAAACATCGGTTGATTACACCAAGCATCGCTCGCTGCAATAACCGACAAATTCGTAGGTGTGGAAAATTTCGCGAAACCATACGCTCAATTGCTCTCTAACTTTTCACGATTTGAAACGTCTCTAACAAATTCCAAATCTTACCCAGATGTTTGCCCTACCATGGGAGTTGAATTGAGCTTACCTCCGTGATGTGCCCCTGCGTGGGGTGCTCAAAACGTAATCAAAACAAAAACTCGGCCGCGCCGGCCAAAGTTATCATACGCTGCGAGGACAACATTTTTCTATAGGGGAATATGGAGGTACGACTAAGGGGAAAGGCAGGATGGTTTTTAGACGCAAATCGGGCGAAAACTTTGCGAAATCGGCATGAAACAACCCATGTTTCAGACAAAACAAGGGAACCCCCTAGCCCGAGTCAGGAAATGCCTTGTGGGGGAGACAACTGAATATAGAAAAAAATTACCCGCTTTTTTTATGGCAAAATAAGCGCAACCGAAAATTCCGATTTTTGCGAATTTTGTCCTGTCACTATATGTCGAGATTCTTGACGCTAAGGGCGTTGTCCTCGATAAATTGCCGCCGCAGCTCGACATTGTCGCCCATTAGCAGCGGGAAAATACGTTCAGCCTCCTCGGCTTCCTCGGCACGGACACGCAGCAGTACGCGACGCTCGGGATCCATGGTGGTTTCCCACAGCTCGTCGGCGTTCATCTCGCCCAGGCCCTTAAATCGCTTGATTTCGATGCCACGCCCGCCAAGAGCTCGCACGCCTTGGGCAATGTCCGCAACGCTGGCAAGTTCCATATCCTCGCCCTCGCCAACCAACGCATACTTCGCTGCCGACAACTCGCCCGTGACAGATTCCTCTCGCTCGAGGAAAAAGTCTTTGATATCTATCCCGCGGGTTTTGAGTTTGGCGATGAGTTTTTCGATGTCGTGAACTTCGTGCAGCTCGGCACGTTTTTGCACGAGACGCTGTGCGGCAGCCTTGGCTTCGGGGTCTGGGGCGGTTTCGGAATCAGCATCGCCGTCTCCGTTTCCGTTCTCGTCGGCGTCGACAAGTTTGTCGGCCCGCTTGGCCATAAACTCGTTGTATTTTTCCTGCGACGGAAAAAATACGTTTTTGCTGTTTATCACCAACCAGTGCGTCGGAAGTTTTCCCTCTTTGCTGCGGTTGTCCATCAGCATTGTGAAGTTAAGCCCGCGCAATTCGACGATTCGCAGGCGGTCGGCAAGGTCGTCGAGCAGATCGACGATTTCCTTGAGTTTCGCGCCGGTGAAAGAATCTATGACAGCCTTGGGGTTTTTCTTGTTGTCGATGTCGCGAATTTCCAGTGTCGTTCCGTCAAGCCCGAGCGACGCCAGCGTCGCACGCATCTGCTGTTCGTCGCGGACGTATTGTTTGTGTTTGCGGCGAGCAACGAGATACAGTGGCGGCTGCGCGATGAAGATATGCCCACCCATAATCAGCGGTTTCATATGCCTGTAAAAGAACGTCAGCAACAGCGTGCGGATGTGCGAACCGTCGACGTCGGCGTCGGTCATGATAATGATTTTGTTGTAGCGGCGTTTATCGAGGTCGAATTCGTCTTCGCCGATCCCGCAACCCATCGCGGAAATAATCGTCTGAATTTCGCTGAAGTTCAGAATCTTGTCGAGGCGTGCTTTTTCGACGTTGAGGATTTTCCCACGCAGCGGGAGAATTGCCTGCGTGTCGGAGTTTCTGCCCTGTTTCGCCGACCCACCAGCCGAGTCGCCTTCGACGAGGAACACTTCTGTTGACTCGCGGTCTTTGCTGCGGCAGTCGGCAAGTTTACCCGGTAGTGACCCGCTGGAAAGCGCACCTTTGCGACGCGTAAGATCGCGGGCTTTTTTGGCGGCCTCGCGGGCCTGCATCGCCTGGAGGCCTTTGTTGATGATTTTTTTGGCATCGCCGGGGTTTTCTTCCAGCCACGCCGAAAGTAATTCGTAAACCGCCTGAGTCACGAAGCCTTCGACCTCGCCGTTACCAAGCTTGGTTTTGGTTTGCCCCTCAAATTGCGGATCGGGAATCTTAACAGAAATAATCGCCGTCAACCCCTCGCGAAGGTCATCGCCCGATGGTGGCTTTTCGTTTTTAAATAGTTTCGCGCCGCGGGCGTAGTTGTTCATCGTGCGGGTCAGCGCACTGCGAAAACCCGAAAGGTGCGTTCCGCCTTCAATCGTGTTGATGTTGTTGGCAAACGAGAAAAGCGTTTCGTTATAGCTGTCGTTGTACTGCAGCACGACCTCGATGACCTGCTGGGTTTCCTCGTCTTCCTTGCAGATGCGAACGGGTTTGTGCAGCACGGTTTTACCTTCGTTAAGGTGTTGCACAAACGCCAGCAAGCCCTTGTCGTATTTGAAGGTTTCTTCCTTGTTGGTGCGTTCGTCTTTGAGTTTGATACTCAAACCTTCGTTCAGGTACGCCAGCTCTCGCAGCCGTGACGAAAGAACCTCGTATCGCATCGCTATATCGGGGAACATCTCCCCGTCGGGCTTGAACGTAACTTTCGTGCCGCTTTTTTTGCTGGTGCCGACCTTTTTCATGTCGCCGGTTTTTTTACCGCGTGCAAAGGCCATCTGAACGACGTCGCCGTCTCGCGAAACTTCCACTTCCAGCCATTCGCTAAGTGCGTTTACGACAGACGCCCCCACACCGTGCAGCCCGCCGGAAACCTTATACGCCTGCCCGTCGAATTTTCCGCCCGCGTGCAGTTTGCAGAAGACGACTTCCAGCGTCGAAATTTTTTCCGTGGGATGAACCCCGGTAGGAATCCCGACCCCGTCGTCGGTGATTGTTACCGAATCGTCGGGGCTGATGGTGACGGTGATGTTATTGCAGCGACCGGCCATGGCTTCGTCGATGGCGTTGTCGACGATTTCCCACACCAGATGGTGCAGCCCGCGAGTGGTCGTGTCGCCAATGTACATACCGGGGCGTTTGCGAACCGCCTCCAGCCCCTTAAGTACCTTGATTTGACTTTCACCATATTCCTGAGTTGTAGCGTTTGCCTGCTCGGCCGATTCCTTGACCACGTTTGCTTCCTTTTCTTCTGCAATGTGCTGCATGTCTTGTTTCTTCGGGCTCTTTGATTTTTTAAAAAATACCCGAAATTTGTGCCAATTTTTACGACTCGGCACCGAATAATTGGATTACATTTCCACGCCCGTAAAACGGGGGTAAAAGCGACCTGAGCATTATCTCAAAACGTACCGCAAAACTCAAACCCAAAGCGCGAATTTTGGCCCTCTTTTTTTCATCCATTTCCCGTCATCAAACCCGTTTTGTGAGGCCGCTAAATTTTCCTTTACTATTGGTCAGTAATTACACACAATTCCTCCTATGAAAGACTCTTTAGAACATCTACCGAAACCAAAACAGGCGGAACTTGAGCGTGTCGTTAAAAAAATATGCTCATACATCAACCCGGAGATGATAATTCTCTACGGGTCATATGCACGCGGGGATTACAAGGAAGCAAAAGACATTGCTCCGGATTCCAAATCCGGCCACGCCTCCGATTACGATATTCTCGTTGTGACGATGGGCGAATCGGTGGCCGAGGACGCGGGGTTATGGCATACGATCAATTCGGAATGCTGGAAGATGAAGCTATCCGCACATCCGAAAATTATCAGGGAAGATATCGAAAAACTTAACCGCCACTTCGAGCTGGGTTACTATTTTTACGTCGATATAAAAAGAGATGGCATAATCCTCTACGACACCGAAAAAATAACCCTCAAAGACCGGCGCGAACTGACCCCGCAGGAAGACAAAAAACTTGTTCAGGAATACTATGACCATTGGTTTGAAGGGTCTCAAAGATTCTACAGGCATTTTGAAATAGGTATGGAAGAAGAAGATTTTAAGGGTGCTGCCTTCCACCTGTTTATGACTGCCGAAGCCTGTTACAAATCTATCCTTCTTGTTTTTACAAAATACTGCCCGAAAGAGCATCATTTGGGATTGATCGGTGAGCTGATATTCCAATTTAACGTTGAGTTGAAAGACATTTTTCCCAATGACTCCCAAGAGCATCAGCAGTTATTTGAATTACTTGATTACGCCTATATCGGGACAAGATACGACCCGAAATATACGGCTACCAAAGAGCAGTTGGAGTATTTGGGAAATCGAGTCCAGCGGCTGCGAGGTATCACTGAAAAGATGTGTACAGAAAAAATCGAAAACTTATAGGAAATAGGGGGTGGAATGCTTTTCTGTCATTCTTTCTCCATCTTTCGTTCATATCTACGAACTGATAGCAATGCTCTTACTTTGGGTCTTGGGGTTTGGTGCTTCAATGGGTATTGAGGCTTGGACATTGGGCATTCCGCCAACGGCGGTCGCCGGTTATTCGTCTTCGATGGACGCCAAAATGCGGAGGTAGCTTTCGAAGCGGCGTGGGAGAATTTCCCCAGACTCAGCGGCGGCGATGACGGCACATTGGGGTTCGTGGGTGTGCGAGCAGTTACGAAATTTACAACCGGCGGAAAACTGTTCGATTTCCGGGAAGTACCAGGAAAGCTCCTCGGGCTTGAGGCCAACGCCAAGCTCGCGAATTCCGGGCGTGTCGATCAGAAGTCCCCCGCCCGGTAAGTCGTAGATGACTGATTGCGACGTGGTATGCCGCCCTCGTTGATCCTTCTCGCGAACTTCCCGCGTCGCGGCCTCGACATCCGGGAGCATCGCGTTTACAAGCGAGGTTTTTCCCACACCCGATGCCCCGGTAAACACGCTTCGCTTGCCGGTCAGCTCAGCTGCCAGTGCGTCAAGCCCCTCGCCGGTTTCGGCAGAACATTTCAGCACCTTTACGCCTTGTGCAGCAACGTCCTCGATGATTTCTTCGTCGCCGCTGTCGAGATCGATTTTGTTGACCACCAGCAGCGGAATTAGCTCGCCGCGCTCGGCAATGATCAAAAATCGGTCGATCAGCCCGCGACGCATCGGGGGTTTGACGGTGGCTGATACGATCAGCAACACGTCGACGTTGGCGGCGATGACCTTGTGGAAAATTTCGGTATCGTAACTTTCGCGCCGTTTACCGCTACGAGGTTCGGGGCGTACCAATAGTGTGCGGCGTGGCGAGCGAGACAGAATCATTCCGTCCATGCGGTTGCGGTCGAGGTGCGTTTGGCCCTGCATATGCTCCTTACGCGTCAGGGCAATGGTTACGTCGTCCCCGACGGCAAGCGGTGTGGTGTTTTCCGCGCCGTCTGGTGCGCGAAAGGTTTTGGCGATCCCGCAGAACAGCTGCTCGGTGCCGACTCGAACGTAAACCCCGCGTCGAAACACGCCCGCCACAACGCCTTCGCGCTGATCCATACCCACAAGCTCATCCGCCCCGCCGGCGGCGAAACTTCCATCACCGAGTTTTATCTCGCGCGGGGAGAATTTCTGCTTGTTGGCTGCTACGTCCTCGACATCTTCGCCGGATTCGTACCGCACCTGCCAGTCTTTAACGCGGCGTTTGGATTTTCCTTTGTGTTTAGCCATGGTTTGTGTCTGCTGCTGCGTTAGACCAGATATCGTTTATCTTTTCGCTGGTACGGTCTGATTTTAGCAGCCATGTCTTCGTATCCTTCGCGATTCATCAGGGCAAAGGTCGCTTGCTTGCCCAGCTCGACGGCGGGTTGGTCGTAGGCGTTGATGTTCATCAGCTCGCCCATAATCGACGTGGTAAATTCGTAGAGATACAAAAACTCGCCGATATGCTTGGCGTTGATTTCGGGGAAAGTAATCGTAACGCTGGGGCGTTGTGAGACCACCATCGCATATTCCGTAGCCTCTTTTTCGCACGCCAGAAGTTTCGACAGCCTCTGTTTACGCAGGTACGTCAATCCCGGAATAGACTCGAAATCGTCGGGAATTCTGATATCGCGCGGATGTTTTTTGACATCGAGAAACACGGTTAGTTTGTCGTTAGGCCCTTCGCGGTACAGCTGCACCTGCGAATGCTGATCCGTCGCGCCCAGCGCCTTGATCGGCGTAGGGCCGGTAAAGATTTCGTTCCCGTCGCGGTCGAACTGTTTCCCGAGCGACTCTGCCCACAGCTGCCGATACCAGTCGGCGAGCATGTAGAGGCGATTGGAGTACGGCATCATCACGTGCATGGATTTGTTCTTCTCGGTGTAGGCGATGTACTTGATGGCTGCGAGAATCGTCGCCGGATTCTGCATAATGTCCATAACCTCCACTCGCTGCCGCATGGCCTCAGCCCCGGCGAGCAGTTCGTCGATATCAATGTTGCACATCGCCGCCGAGAAAAGCCCCACCGGCGACAGCACGCTGAATCGTCCGCCAACGTCGCCCGGAACCGGCAGCATCGCGAACCCGTCAGTCTTGGCGATATCGTGCAGCGTGCCTTTTTCCATGTCGGTGGTGGCTACGATGCGGTCTGCCCAATTACCCCGGAGCTTCTTGCGAAGTATATCGCGAACGATCATAAACTGCGAGGCCGTCTCAGCTGTCTCGCCCGACTTGCTGATAACGTTAAACAACGTCGTGCCAAGCCGCCGCGAAACCTGCTTCAGCACATCGCCGACCAGCACGGGATCTACGTTATCCAGCACGTAAAGTCGCGGGCCCTTTCGGCGGCGGTCGGTCTGAAGATTGTACGTCGACGGATTCAGCGCCGTCTGCAGCGCGATGTTACCCAGCGCACTTCCGCCGATTCCCAACAACACCATGTCGGTAGTATTGTCCTTGTAGCGATCGACGAGGGTTTGCACCTGCTGTTTATATTCGGTATTGCCCGGCAGCGCGGCGTACCCGAGCTTACCTTCGCGGGATGCGGTTACGACCGCTTTGTGCGCTCGCTTCAGCGGACCTTCAATCGTGCTAAGGTCGGTCGGGGTTATTCCGTTTTCGGGGCCAACTACTTTGCCTGTGGCATTTTTCCAATAAAGTTGAAGCATTCGTTACCTCACATCGTTCGTTTGTGTGTTTGTACTTGTCGGCCGAGGCATACTTTAAATGTCCCGTCAGCCGCTGGCGAGTTTATTCGGTATCCTACCGATTGGCAAGGATTTCGGGGGATATTTTACAAACTCCCCAGGGCACACACACCACGGTTGCATAATCGCGTAAGGTTCGCTCAACACCTCGGGCGCGACCAGCCGATACTATAAACAGGTGACAGGTGCGCCGTCGGTGTGCCCGAATCGTCACGTATGTAAGGCCTTGGAACTGGAGAAAAAAAATGCGTCGCTGCGTTATTATGAGTTTGGGATTAATCCTGCTGGTGGGCTGCGGTGAAGTTACAACGGTTAACTTCGTTGCCCCGAGCGGGACGAAAATGGCAATTGATGGCGAACGCTACGTCTGGCCGGTCGGGCTGGAGTTCAGCCGCCCCATGAAAGCACCAACCGAAAAAGCCTATCCGTTTACCATCTCGCTGCCGACAGATTCCGGGCTTTTGAATCTCAAGGGCACGCTGAGCATTGTGGCGTTTCCGGTGGACGATCCCGAAATGGACGCCTACGCATTTTCCAGCTTCTTTCTGACCGACGAAGACATCGCCAAGCTGCAAAAAGGCGCGGGCGTCAGAAAAGTCGGCCACTCGCAAGGGCACGGGAAGATCGTGTACCGAATTCAACTGGAAAAAGAATAGCCCCCGCAGCCACATCGATTTGTCGTTCACGGAACTCAGGTGTGTCTGAAGTTTATTTTGAACAATCACGAAACCAATTGGTAGCTTCACAACATGGATATAATTTCAATCATTTTCGTATTTCTGTTCGGTGCATGCATCGGAAGTTTTCTTAACGTCGTAATCTGGCGGTTACCGCGCGGTGAAAGCCTCGCCTTTCCCGGTAGCCATTGCCCGTCTTGCGGCCGCGCGATAAGATGGTACGACAACGTCCCGATTCTCAGCTGGTGCATCCTCCGCGGAAAATGCCGTTTTTGCGGCGTGCAAATTTCTCCGCGATATCTCATCGTCGAGGCCGTCACCGGATTGCTGATGGTGGGGCTTTGGGTGTGCTACTACATAATGCACGTTCGCAACGGGATCACAATATTTTCCAGCACCTGGCCGACATTTATCGCACACGCCATCCTAATCTGCGGACTGCTGGCGTGCTCGCTGATCGATATCGAAACATTCACCGTTCCGCTGGGAATCTGCTGGTTCGTGGCCTTAGTCGGGATTGTATTCGCAGCTGTGTTCCCAAACTCCGACGTTATTCCAAACATTACGCCCGCAGCTGGTGCGCTTGGAATCGGTGCAGTAGCTGGGCTGATCATCGCACTGGTACTTTTGCATCGCGGGCTGATGCAGCCGAGCTTCATCGATGCCGATTATGGGGCGAAGAACGAAAACCAAACCGACAGCGGTGATGGCAATTCGCAAAAACAACCGCGCCAGGAGCATGGCGTGGCGCTTTCGTCAAGGCATGGGATAAATCCGCGAAAGGAAATTTTGCGCGAGATTTTGTTTTTGGCACCGGCGATCATTTTGGGAATCGGGGCCTACATGCTGGTAAAACATGTGCAACCCGTAAGCGAACTCTGGACGAGCTGGCATAGCGACGCTCACGGTAATTGGTTTGCGCGGCACTTGTGCGGTTTTGAGACGGCGTTGTTCGGATATCTTATTGGCGGATTGTGCGTGTGGGGTATGCGAATACTCGGGACGCTCGGTTTTGGGAAAGAGGCCATGGGCATGGGCGACGTTCACATCATGGCTGCCGTCGGGGCCGTCACCGGATGGATGATTCCGACAGTGGCGTTTTTTCTGGCACCGATTTTCGGGCTGCTGTGGGCGTTTTACCTGCTGATCCGAAAAAATCAGCACGAGCTTCCGTACGGGCCATGGCTGTCGGCGGCGTCGCTGGCGGCAATGATATTTCACGATAAAATCGCAGCCTATTTCAAAAACTTTGGACACTGATTCTGACATGAAAGAACGCAGGTGAGATTATGACGGTAAAAGGCATAACAGGATATGTACTGGTTGTACTGACGGGGCTTTACATGGTGGCGGCGATCACTCTGGTGCTGCTGAATATCAAGAACACGGCGAGCATCTGGTTCGGGCAAAATCTCGACGGCAGCAGTACGGGATGGGTCATGATTTTCTCGGCGTTGGTGGGATTCTCGTTCTACTGGGGCATCAAGTGGATGTTCCTGGGAATCAAAGACATCCGCGCCGGGGCGATGCGAGACAAAGTCAATCGCGTCGGTAAGCTGGACAAGATCGCCAAGTCGAAACCAGCGGCTGCGCCATCGCCCACCGAAGAAAAACCGCAGTAACTCTGCCGGGAGTTCAAAATCGGATTGGCTTTTGCCGGTAAAAATGTTAATTTGTCGCAATGAAATACATATCCACACGCGGACAAATTGAACCGACCGATTTTCAGGACGTCGTCCTTATGGGCCTTGCCGATGACGGCGGGCTGACGCTACCCGAGTCGATCCCCGACGTTTCGGCGCAGCTGGGCGAGCTGCGCGAACTTCCCTACCCGCAGCTGGCGTTTGAAATCATCAAACTCTTCGCCACCGACATTCCCGAAGACGACCTCCGCGGATTGATCGACAAAACCTACGGTGAGCAATTCGTCGGCGGCGTGGCACCGGTCGTGCCGGTTGGCGACATTTTCATTCAGGAGCTATGGCACGGCCCAACGCTTGCGTTTAAGGATGTGGCCCTGCAGCTGCTGGGGAATCTGTTCGAGTACATCCTGGCGAAGCGAGGTGGGAAGCTGCGAATTTTAGGCGCCACCAGCGGGGATACCGGCAGCGCTGCGATTTACGGCTGCCGCAACCGCGCGGGTGTGGATATTTTCGTGATGCATCCCGACGGTCGCGTGTCGCCAATTCAGCATCGCCAGATGACCAGCGTGCTGGACGCCAACGTGCACAACATCGCCATCGACGGTAGCTTCGACGACTGTCAGCACATCATGAAAACTATCGCCGCCGACTTGGACTTCAAACGCGAGTACTCGCTCGGGGCCATCAACAGCGTAAACTGGGCACGCGTGCTGGGGCAGATCGTGTACTACTTTTCCGGAGCGTTTGACGTTTGCAAAGCCACCGGCGCAGAAAAAATTCGCGTATCGGTACCGACCGGCAACTTCGGAGATATCCTCGCCGGGTGGATCGCCGTGAAAATGGGCGCACCGATCTCGCAGCTGATTCTGGCCACGAACGAAAACGACATCCTCGCACGATTCTTCAACACCGGTGAATATTCCATCAGCGAGGTATTCCAAACGCTCAGCCCGTCGATGGACATCCAAGTCGCCAGCAACTTCGAGCGATACCTGTACTATCGCGTCGGAAGCGATCCTGCAAAACTTCGCTCGCTGATGGAAACGTTCGGTAAAACCGGGACACTCCGCGTTGACGTCGGACTTGGTGGAACCGTGGATCACGATATCGTCTCCGACAGTGCCGAACGCGAGCAGGTAATCGACGCCATCGCACGCTACAGCGAAAAGTACAACTATACCCTCGACCCGCACACAGCCTGCGGAGTGGTGGCAGCTGAGCAGTTTGGCGCGGCCGATGGTGACCCCGTGCTGTGCCTCGCCACCGCGCACCCGGCGAAATTCCCCGAAGCTATCGAAGAGGCAACCGGGTCGGCGGCGCTGGCGAAACATCCGCAAATCGAAGCAATTATGAACCTACCCACCCGCTGCGAAAATCTCCCCAACGATATCGACGCCGTCAAAAAATTCATCGCCGATAATGCATCGTAGTAGGGTCGGCCATCCCCGACCACCGGCAACGCCGGAGGTAATATCAGCGTTGTCATTGCGAACGTAGTGAAGCAATCTCATCTTCAGCCTTTTAGATTGCCGCGTCGCTGCGCTCCTCGCAATGACAAACCGCGAGCCTCGGTGGCAATTATTATCCACGCCTTCGTCGCTGGCGACGGGGACCCAGTAGGGTGCAAGTCGGGAGTGACACAGGGAAAGCCAACACCATTTGGATTTGGAACTTGGGTTTTCAATGGTCATTGTGGCTTGGGCATTGGTCATTTCTGCTTTAGCAAATCCTTGGTAGCTCTTCACCGTATGGGCGGTTGATCATGCGTCGGCCACCGGCGCGGGTGACGAGTTCCACGAGCGGCGGGGTGGCGCTAACGAATTTTCCGATAACGGCGGCGGATTTACCGAGCGGATGTTTGCGGGCGGCGGTGAGAATTTTTTCGGCGTCGGACTCGGCTGCGACAATTATCACTTTTCCCTCGTTGGCGATGGTCATGGGGTCTAGCCCGAGCATATCGGCGGTATTTCGCGCTACGGGCGTCAGCGGCACGGCAGCCTCGTCGACCTCCACGCTGAGTTGCGTATCTTCGGTTAAGTCGACCAGCACGCCCGAAACTCCGCCGCGCGTCGGGTCGCGAAGAAACTTCACATCCGCGCCGGTGTCGAGAATTTCACCGATCAGTCCGTTTAGCGGCGCGGCGTCGCTGACAAGATCAGTGTCGAATGCGAGTCCTTCGCGGGCGCTCATGACAGCTAACCCGTGCTCGGCGATTCCGCCGTTTACGATTATCACGTCGCCCGCGCCGATTCGCGCGGGGTTAAGATTCACACCGTCGCGCAGCTGCCCCACACCCGCCGTCGTAATTATCAGCCCGTCACCGCCCCGCCGCTCGATTACCTTCGTATCGCCGGTGACAATATCGACCCCCGCCTCGCGGGCAGCGAGGGCGATGGAGTCGACCATTCGTTCGAGCAGCTCAATCGAAAGCCCCTCCTCGATAACGAGCGCCAGCGAAAGCCCCAGCGGCACGGCCCCGGCCACGGCCAGGTCGTTCACCGTTCCGCAGACGGCCAGCCGTCCGATGTCACCACCGGGAAATTCCAACGGGACAACGACGAAGGCATCGGTTGTCATGCAAATCTTTCCGCCCGGGCGCGGCAGCACAGCAGAGTCGCTCAGCGGGTTGAGAAACTCGTTGCTCAGCTTCGGAATAATCCGCTCGCTTAACAGTCGCCGCGTAAGTTCGCCACCACCACCGTGGGCCATGATTATCTGATCGTTATTTGGTTGCTCTGGCATTACAGCTCCAAAAAAGAAAGTCGTAAATTCATTTCGCGCAGTATATCACGCTCGTCGAAGACGAACAAGCGCGGTATGGAGCGGCGCAGGCAGTGCGCATAAAAAACGGTAAGCATTCACATTCTTTTCCTGTCAATCTGCCCAAAACATCTTTTTTTTGACAGGATTACAGGATTAACTATGAATTATTAAAAAGAAAACAAGAACCAAAACTATTAACTGCCAACTGCAAACACCATTGCAACGAAGACAAATTCCTATGTAAATTAATCCTGATTAACAGGATTTTTTTGGCCTATATTCTATCCTGTGATCCTGTCAAAATTCTTCTGTGAATGGTTACAAAAAACGCGACACAACCGAAGTTGCGCCGCGATTTTTGAATCGTACAATTCGAGAATCTACAGCTCAGCGGCGATTTCTTCCAGCACGCCGAGACCTTCGCGGAGGGCTTCTTCGCTGATCGTTAGCGGCGGATTGATTTTGATGGCACACCCACCAACACCGACCGGTGCGAACAGCATTACGCCCTTCTGGATAGCCTTTTCGACCATCGTGTGGGCGAATTCGGGGTTCGGATCGCAGGTTCCCGGTTTGGTGAACTGCATCGCAACGACCAGCCCGGTACCTGCAACGTGTGTGATTTTCCCGCCCGAGGCAGCTTGGATTTTCTTAGCACCTTCGAGGAGAACCGCTTCGAGTTTGGCGGCGTTTTCGACGAGATTTTCTTTCTCAATAACTTCGATGTTTGCCATCGCCGCCGCCGAGCAAATCGGGTTTGCCGAGTGCGTCGACGTCATCTCGCCGGGGCCGTACATGCTCATGAGTTCTTCGGTGCCAAGCACTGCCGACAGCGGCATACCGCCCGAAATGCCCTTGCCGCAGGCAACGAGATCGGGAACGATGCCGAAATGCATGAACCCGAAAAGTTTGCCCGTTCGCCCGAACCCGGCCTGCACTTCGTCGAAGATTAGGACTGCTTCGTGCTTGTCACACCACTTGCGAAGTGCCTGTCCGTACGCCGCCGGGAACAACGTCGCGTTGCAACCCTGATACGTTTCGCCCATTACACCGCAAACGTCATCGGGGTTTATGCCCTGATCGGCGAGCGATTTTTCGAACACGTCAAAGCTGGTGTCGGCTTGGCGGAAACCGTCGGGGAACGGAACCTGCACGAAGTCGGCGGACTCGCCCGCCCAGTCTTTAAGTCCGGGTGATCCACCGGCGAGTTGTGCACCGAGCGTTCGGCCGTGAAAATCGTTCTCGAACGTCACGATGATTTTTTTATTGGGCTTACCCGCGCGGAGCGATTTGGTCCTGGCCAGCTTGATGCAGCACTCGGTGGCCTCGGAACCGGTGGTCACGAGGAACACTCGTGCAAGCGGGGCTGGGAGCATCGAGGTGATTTTCTCGACGAGCTTGATGCGTGCCTCCGTCGGAAAGCAATACGAGTGGTACATGCCCTGATTCGCCAGGTCGGTTATGGCTTTGACGATTTCCGGCCGCCCGTGCCCGACACTTGTAACCAAAACACCAGCCGAAAAATCCAACCACTTATTACCGTACGCGTCAGATACCGTGCAGTCGCTACCGCTGTGCCACACAACCGGGGGCTGACCGCCCATGCTGCGAGGTTCGAGGTCGCGAAGTTTTTTCATCATCGGCACCGACTCTGGTACGGGAATCTGCGTGCAGATTTTGCGATATTTCGTTTCGACGGGTTCAACCGTTACGGGCGTGAGTGAAAATTCTTTCGAAGCCATGTTGTTATCTCCAATTCTTGGTAAATTCTAATCCCGAATATCGAAATCCTAAACAAATTCAAATATCTAATTTCTAAGCGCTAAACAAGAAAGCATTGCTCCTCATTGATTTATAGCTCGCTTGTTTTGAACATTCGGATTTTAATTTTCGTATTTGTTTCGCTTTTCGATATTCGTATTTCTTATTTCCTACTTATATTTCTTAAAATCAACGGTGTTGTCGTCGTAGTTGATTTCGACTTCACGTCCGCCGTTGAGGATGCTCAGGCGGCCGGCCTCGACGACAAGTTCGTTGTAGTTGCTGTTGGCCGGTGTCGCCATGATCCCGTCGGCGTCGAGCTGCTTGAGGAACTTCTGGCGTGCCTCCAGCGAATCCATCTGGCGAGCAGTACAGCCTTGCTGGATGATGAACTCGGCACTGCGGTGTCCGTAACCGACCGGCACAAGCCCATCACCGCCCTGGTCGATCATCTGGAAGTAGTCGGGGTTCGGCTCGGCGTAGAGGGTGTCACCGGGATCGTCGCCTTTGAATTCGTAGTGGGTTTTGACACCGCGGAATTGATCGGAATGCACCAGCAGCGTGGCGTCTTTGGAACCCTGGTTCCACATCGTCATGCCCTGTGCATTGCCACCAGCCGCTTCGTCCGGGTAACCCATCGCGTCGACAACGCTCAGCGATGCGCCGTTTTCCCACACCACGCGAGCGTCCGTCCAAAGGTATCCCATCTTGCCGTTGGGGTATTTGTCCTCAATGCCGTACACGCTGACGCTCTTGGGTTTCAAACCCGTGATGAACGCCACGATGTCTACGTAATGGCACCCGACGTAGGTGAACATGTCGCTGTGTTCGCAGGTGCACCAGTTCTGAAAGTTCGAGTCGCGGTAGTAGTACGGTTCGATCATCTGTGCCTGCGCGAGGCGGAACTCTCCGAGCTTACCGGCGCGATATGCCTTGCGGGCCATCAGGTTGCGATAGTCGAATCGCTTGTGATACTCCACGCCGATGACGAGACCCTTGGCGTGAGCTTCGGTTTCGATCTCCAACGCCTCAGCATGCTTCAGCACCAACGGTTTGACAACGCAAACGTGCTGGTCGAATTCGATGGCTGCCTTCAGCGCACTGTAGTGCAACTGGTCGGGAAGTGCGATGACGCAGATTCCGCCCTTGGGGGCAGCTTCCAAAACTTCGCGGAACATGTTGGGGAATTTTTCGTCGGGCTTTGCGGTGGCGGGGTCGGGATGCGCAATGAAGCTCTGGCCCGGAAACGCCTGCTGCAACGACTCGTCGTCCTGAATTACCTTCAGCGGAGGAGTATCGAGCGCACAAATGTGAATGTCACCGACGATCCCTTCCCGCTGCATGTGATACACGGTCGGAAGCAATTGAATCTGCGTAATCATACCACCACCGACGATGGTTACCTGCGGTTTGTCTGCGTTATTTGCGTTGCCCATGCATGATCCTTTCGTATTTTGTCTCTGTTGCGAGGTTTTTTACAACTTGGCGAACCAGTAACAAGATAGCATACCTTCGGAAAATCGACGATATCAGAACGTGGAATCATAACCCGATTTCATTGAATAATCGTCCAGTTGCGGGGTATTGTCCCCGGTTAGTTTTTGTCGGCGTGCGGCATTTTCGGTGCCCCGAACGGCAGCGTCTGAACGGGATGCGCCTGCGCCCCCAGCCGAAACGCTTGGGGAGTTTGCTTGGTGGCGGCTTTGAAAGTTCGCACAAGATGCGGTGCGTCGGAGAATCCCCAGCGTTGCGCGATGGCGAGTAATTTCAGGTCGGTGCTTTGCAGATCGCGCATGGCCCCTGCCAGCCGTCGGCGCTGACAGTACTTGGCAAAGGGTACGCCCATGGTCTTGCGAAACATCTCCGAAAATTTACTGCGCGACATATGCGACGCACGGGCAGCGTCGGCGACGGTGATGTTGGCGTGCGGGTTGTTTTCAAACATCAGCAACGCCGGTAATAGCGTTTGCCGGTCGGAAAAACTCGCCGTTTCGTTTTTGTTTGTCCCGCCGGGTTGCTTGTCTGCGAAATACAGCAGCAGCTCCTGCAGCAATATTCGCAGCCGTACCAGCCAGTGCGGGTTTTTCGAGTTGAGCAAATCTACGATGCGATTGGCGATCTGCAAAACAAATTTGCGGTCAGCCTCGCTCGAAACCCGAATGCGGTCGCGCGGGGCAGCGCGAAAAAAATCCAGCCAATCGCACGAGGCGTACGGATCGTTGAGGTCGAGAAATTCCGGGAGCAACCCCAGCACTAAATGCCGCGTATTTTTCCGGACGACCTGCATTCCGTGCGGTTCCCATAATCCTACCAGCCACATATCCCCGCGAGTTGCGGTAAACGTGCAGTCGGAATAAAGCCGCTTGCTAGACCCGCGGAGCACAATCCCCAACTCCAACCCTACATGGATGTCGAAGTAGCGACCCGTCGTGCGCGGATAATCGTTTACACTCCACGCCACCGGATGCTTTACATCGCTGAGAATGTCAAAGTATTCGTAGGATTGTTCCGACAGCTGCGACATGGGCGTTGCAATGCTCCTGTTTGAATAACTGTTCACGCGAAAATTTTGACAGGATAACAAGATGGTCTGATTGATAATTTTCAATTTCCAATTTCAAATTTACAATTGGAATTCGTAAATGGGAAATTGCCAATTTGCTCTATCCTGTGATCCTGTCAAAAAATGATCGACAGAAAAAAACTGTTAACGCTCACCTGTTTGGACGAGGGAATCATACCAGATTCTGGACGATTATTCAACTCGATCCAGCAGAATCAGCGACAGGAATTTGGATGGCACAGCAAAAATTCTGTATAAAGATTCGGTAAAAATTCGGTAAAAAATGCAAAAATCGCGAGTAGTATGGGGGTTTGCGGGCACTGCACGGAGGTAAGGCTTATTCTTAATTTGAGGCTTATCCTCATTTAAAAATATGTCGCATTTTATTAAGCTACCTCATGTGTAAGGGCAGATTTTACTTTTTCTGATGATTTTCGCAAATAATTGCAATAATTAATCCCGCAATACGTTACTAAAAAGACCATGATGAATAAATTCACATCATCAACACGGTTTGGCACTAGAGGAGCGAGTCGCCATCAACGTATTTGCTTAAAAGGCTTTACGTTGATTGAGCTGCTTGTTGTAATTTCCGTTATCGGCCTGCTGGTAACCATTATGCTCCCGTCGCTGGGCAGGGCCAGGGGTCTCGCTCGCCGGGTTGCCTGCGCCGGGAATCTCCACGCCATAGCTGTCGGGTTCCGCATGTATCTCGACAGCAGCAACGACATCATGCCATACGCCGCCGAAATGCCGTCTCTGGGGCTTGTCTATTCAGGAGCGACGATTCCATATCCGCGAATCGTGGACGTTTTGGCAAAGTCCGTGGAGGATGGTAATACCTTCAAGTGCCCCGCCGACACCGAGCCGGCTGCCAAAACCGGGAAAACCTACTTTGAATCCGAAGGCAGCAGTTATGGGTATTGGACAATTCACGGTGGACAGCATGTAGATCGAGGATTTCTTACCGACCGATTTGGCGCGGCGAATGTTCCTGTTATGAACGACTACGAGGCCTTCCACGGAGAACCGGGAACGCTTGGGTCAGCCAATTATCTTTTCGCCGATTGTCATGTCGGGGATATGATCGACTAAAAACGTGAAAGAAGCACTGGACAACGCAAACTAAATGATGAGGTCAATTATGAGTAAATCGAAATGGATAATACTTGGAGCGGTGGGCGTAATTTTGGTCGCTGGTGCTGTTGCGGGTACGATGTGGTTTTTCAGCGACGACGAACCGGCGCCGAAGATTTTGTCGGAAGAGGAAATTGGCGACGAAGAGGCCATGCAAACCGCCAGATTTATGGCCAGCGAAGGCTTCGCTAAACTTCCCGACGACCAACAGCAGAGGTATCTTGACGTGGTCATCACCAACCACGAAAAGCGGGCGGAACTTTTTGGCCTCCGCAATCAGCTCAGCGAGGCCGAGCAGAAACAGCTGGGAAAGAACATGCGCCCTGTGTTCGAAAAACGCCTCAAGCGGCACGTTGACGAGTATAACGAACTTCCACTCGACGAGCGTGAAGGATACCTCGATAATCTGATCGACATGATGCAGGAAATGCGCGATAAGACTCCGCCTCCATCTGGTGGCCGAGACCGTCAGGCTCACGCGCGACGTGGTGGATCTTCGGGGCGGGGAAAAGCCGGCCGCGCGCGGATGAAAAAATGGGTGGAGACTACCTCACCCCGCGACCGTGCCAAGATGATGAATTTTGCAATGGGTATGATGGCTCGCCTGCGGGCACGCGGAATTAACACAGGCCCGCGATAGCAGACCGGCACTGACACAACCAGTCGACAACGCCGGTGGCTATTATTTACCAGCCACACTCAACTCATGCCATCACTACGGGCTGACGCCACCCGTCAAACAAACAAGCTATTCCCAACACCCAACTCCACTGGACTAGAACACACCCTCTAGGCCTTCCAATGCCATCCATTTCCCTCACTTATAGCATCGTTGTTAATCTTTTCAGCTGCCTTACGGTATTTTACGGCCAACTTGACAACTAAAATTATTTCAAATGCAAGACCGCTGACAACGAATCCGACAATCAAGGCATCGTTCCACCCTCCCCATTCCAAGGGTTGCTGGGTCAACATTTTTTTAATGGTGGCAATTGCCATAAGCAACAGACCATAAATACCTACTATCCAACAAGCGATCATTCCAATTCTTGCACGAATGGCAATATCCACTGATTTCTTTTTTAAGAGCCAAGCCGTACCAGCTACGAGAAAAACAAAAAGAAACAATATGCCTATTAAATAGTCTGATAAGCTAGGGGTTGAAACCAAAGGTTCATTTATCTCAAATGTTCTCCATCCATAAGATAGCGTATTGCCAGATTCACTACCTATGAATGGAAATCCAAAAAGTATGATTGAAACAAACAGTTGAAAAAATAGGGTGCAAAGAACTATTTTGGATGACAATACCTCAATGCTCTTCTGGATTTTTACTTGGTATTCATTTAATAACATGGGTCAATTACTCCTAAACTAAAGGACACCTTAGTGTTTCAGGCTTCTGTCAACTCAGTAGAGATGGCGGGTGGCGTGGTCAGACCTGAAAGGGATGGCCATGGTTTTATATTATTCACTCAATGGTACATTATCCCGATTGACGATGCATGAGAATATTATAGTTGCAGCATCTCCAGATTCAATCATTCATGGCCGTCGGCTTCGCCGCTGACCGTGCCACCCGCATACGAACTACCCGTGCCGAATCTCCCGCCTTGCAAATCGGTGTGTTTGGCTGTAGCATCCGTGCAAGCCTTGCTGTAAAGGCTGCAAACTCTCAAAGAGTAATAGTCGTGATGACAAATGCCCCCATGCGCGGGTGTCGGATGTAACGGATGCAACTACAACCCAGTTTTACCGAAGGGCCTGTGGGACGAACCCTATTCGTGAAAACCCTCCCGATGGTGGCGGGAATCCTCGCTCTTGTTGCATACAATCTCGCCGATACGATTTTCGTTGCACACCTGGACAAAGGTACCGGCAACTCGCATTACCTCGCCGCGATGGGTTTTATTTTTCCCGTAGTCATGCTGATAATTTCCGTTTCGCTGGGTTTGGGGACGGGAGTTTCGTCGGTAATTTCCCGAACCATCGGAAGCGGAAATCTCAAACGCGTCCGCCGCCTGACTACGCACAGCCTGATCCTCGCACTGCTGGTCGTGATTTTCTTCGCCACCATCGGCCTGCTGACGATGGACCCGGTTTTTCGCCTGCTCGGTGCCACCCCGGAAACGATACCGCTTATCAAGCAATACATGAATATCTGGTACGCAGGCGTAATTTTCATCGTGATCCCGATGGTCGGTAACAATGCGATTCGGGCGTCGGGCGATATGAAAATTCCGGGCCTGATCATGTGCGTCGGTTCTGTGCTGAACATTGTGCTCGACCCGATCATGATTTTCGGATGGTGGGGCTTTCCGAAAATGGGCATCGCGGGTGCTGCCCTTGCGACGGTAATATCGCGGGCCGTGGCGACGTGTTTTTCGCTGTGGGTGCTGTACCACCACAAAAAGATGCTCGAAGTTTCGCGTAAAGTCTTTCACAAGATGTTCGACTCGTGGGGCAGAATCACCTACATCGCCGTTCCCGCCGCCGCCACGACAATTCTGTTTCCCCTCTCGCTGGGCGTACTGACGAGGCTTGCTGCCGATATCGGCGGGCCGGTAGTCGCCGCCGTCGGGGCAGGTAACCGAGTGTTGGCGTTTGCGATGATTCCAATCTGGGCGCTGGGTTCTACGCTAGGCCCGTTCGTTGGGCAGAACTGGGGCGCGAAAAATGCCGCCCGTGCCAAGCGGGCAGCTATGCTGAGCTGCGGGTTCTGCATCGTGTGGGGATTGCTCTGCACAGTAATCTGCATCGCCACTGCCCGACCCATCGCTGAACTTTTTGGTGAAGACGGCGAGGTCATCACGCACTTTCGGCGCTTCATGTGGATCTTACCACTCGGATTAGGCTTGCGGGGTGTATGCGTGCTGGCGTGCTCGTGGTTCAACGCCGTCAACAAACCGTTCATATCCGGTGCCATCGATATCCTGCGAATGTTCATCCTGACGATTCCGCTGGCGTGGTTAGGCAAGGTGTTGCTGGGCAGCTGGGGACTTTTCTCCGGGGCCTCGCTCGCCAGCATCATCGCCGGAATTTTCTCGTACATGTGGATAATCAAAACCTGCAAAAAATACGTCGCCCTCGAAACGGCACAACATCTCGACCCAGCCTCCAATGAATAATGATTACTCGTGGCGAATAGGCTACTCTTTCCATTTTTGGCTATCCGTATGGCATGTATTATTGTCGCGTCTCGATAATATCGCCCCTTGACAACTTAGCTGAATAAGTATAACATCTACAGGTGTGATTCAGTCATTTAAATGTAAAAAAACAAAGGCCCTGTTTCAGCGGCAAAAACACAAACGCCTACCGGGCGACTTGCAGCGAGTTGCGTACCGCAAATTGGTTATGCTTCATAGTGCTACCGGACTGAAGGACCTTCGAGTGCCTCCGGGAAACAGGCTCGAAATTTTGAAAGGTGCCCGCAAAGGGCAACACAGTATACGAATTAACGATCAATGGCGAATTTGCTTTGTGTGGCGAAACGCGAACGCATATTCTGTCGAAATCGTCGATTATCATTAAGTGAAACGAGGTATATGATGCCCAGAAAAATGAAACCGACACATCCAGGTGAGATTCTGCAAGAAGACTTTCTCAAGCCGTTGGGGCTTAGCCAGTACAGAGTGGCGAAAGATATCGGCGTTCAGCCGACCCGAATAAATCAGATTGTTAAGGGCAAGATGAGTATTACGGCCCAGACTGCTTTGCGTCTTGGGAAGTATTTCGGCATGTCGGCACAATTTTGGTTGAACGCTCAATCTTATTATGATCTGGAAGTCACTTTGGACAAGGTCAAAAATAAGCTTGATAAGGAAGTAACCGTCTTTGACGCCGCGTAATGGGTATGGGTTCAAGGTGCTGATAGTGAAATATTTATGTCTACTGGCCGTCATGGCGGCGATGTTTGGTGGGTGCAATTCGCAGCCGTTCGTTAATCCCGAGCGACTCGAGCGCGGCCTGGTCGTGGTGCTGCCCGGCATTGAAGGCCGTGGAATACTGAACGCCGCTATCTGTCGCGGTTTGAACGACGGTGGTGTTTCCTGCGCGATCGAGCTGTACGATTGGACCTCGTCGCTGGGGCCGTTGTACAATCTTCGTGCCGAGGAGCATAATCTTCGCAAGGCCAAGGAACTTGCGCGGCACCTTTTGCGGTATCAGCTCGATTATCCCGATCGGCCGATCCTGATCGTGGGGCATAGCGGGGGTGGAGCGATGGGCGTGTGGGCGGCGGAGGCGATGGAAGACAATCGCAAGATCGACGGGCTGATTTTGCTGAACACGTCGCTGTCGCCGGACTATGATTTGTCGAAGGCCCTTGATCGCACGCAGCGCGGGGTTGTCAACATCTACTCGCCGCGCGATTGGCTTTTGCTGGGCTGGGGGACGAGTGTTCATGGGACTATGGACGGTAAGCACCAGGCGTCGGCTGGGATGATGGGATTTCGCATTCCTGACAGTATGCCCGAAGCCTACATAAAACTTTTCCAGATGGGGTGGACCAAGCAGATGGCCAATGCCGGTCATCGCGGGGGACACTTCTCCAGCAGTGCCCCGGAATTTGTCGCTCGCTATCTTGCTCCGCTCGTCAAAAACCCCGAATGGTCACCGCAGCTCATCGAAAATATCATAAACGGAGTCAGCGGCGAAACGTTTGATTCGCCCACAAGTGCTCCAGCTGAAGATGAAACTCCAACCACGCAGCCGGCAGAAGACCACGACGAAAATCCCGGGATTAAGGCCGTCCCGACAAATCAGCTTCCAGAGACATGGCTGTAACTGTCGCTGTTGCAAAATGTTGCAGCTAAATATTGCTAAAAACATAACGACTAAGTATAATCGCCAAGTTCTATTGCATATTTATGGCAAGAGTATAAGATTAGAGCATTGAAAAGTTGAGAGTTCGTATTTTTGCGATGCGGGTTTGTTCGTGGCAAGGAAGAAGCATGAGGCATATTCATCCATATTCCGAAATGTTTCTGACACCCCCACGGGCAAAGCACGCCAGCAAAAAGCGAACTATCAAGTTTGAGATGCTCTGAGACAAAAGGAATAGCGTTTTGCGCATTTTGTTAATACAACCTGAGTATCAAATTGTCGGATTCGGTTTCCGCCTCGCCGCGATGCCCGAACCGCTCCATCTCGAAATTTTGGCCGCGTCGATCCCCGATCACGAAGTCAAAATCCTGGACATGAGGATCGAGGCCAACTTACCCGGCGTGCTGGAATCGTTTACCCCGGATCTGGTCGGTGTTACCGCCTTAACGACGGAAGTCTACACAGCCCGCGACGTTCTGATGGCCGTCAAAGGTTTTTCCAAGGACATCTTCACCGTTATCGGTGGACATCACGCCACGCTCATGCCGGAAGACTTTTTCATACCGCAGGCCGACGCCATTGCACTTGGTGAGGGCGAGGGCGTGTTCGCTGAACTGATCGACGCTGTCGAAAAAGAAAAACCGCTGGGGAATGTGCCGAACCTGATCTGGCAGTCCAAGGATCATCGATTCGTTCGAAATCCACGAGGGGTTGTTGATCTGAATATGGACGATATGCCGCTGCCCCGGCGCGACTTGGTCGAGCAATATCGCAAGGATTATTTTTTCCTGTTCGACAAGCCCGACTCCTCCGTAGCCACCGGCCGCGGATGCCCGTACCGCTGCAATTTCTGCAGCGTCCACGAATTTTACAACGGCAAGACCCGCCAAATGTGTGCCGAACGGGTGCTAAAAGAAATCAAAGATATCGACACGCATCACATAACGTTTGTCGATGACAATTTCCTCATGAACTATCGTCGCGAGGACAAAATTGCCGACATGGTCAAGGCTGAGGGCATCGAAAAAAGCTTCTCCATGGAATGCCGAACCGATTCAATCGTCCGGCATCCGGAACTGGTCGAAAAATGGGTCGACCGCGGGCTTTATGCCTCGCTGCTGGGGCTTGAAGGTGCCACCGACGCTGCACTCAAGGACGTCAACAAATCCAACTCCCTGGCCACCAACGACGAAGCCATCCGCATTCTCAAAGATAACGGCGTGATTATATGGGGCGCGTTTATTGTTGATCCGACGTGGGAGCTTGATGATTTCAAACGGCTGCGCGATTACGTAAACGAAAAGGAAATCACGCATACGCAGTTTACGGTTTTGACACCGCTGGTCGGCACGGAACTGTATCGCCAGCGTTTCAACGAACTGCTGACGTACGACTACACCTGCTACGACACACTGCATGCTGTTACGCCCACGAAATTACCGCGCGAAGAGTTCTACAAGCAGTTTGCCAACTTATATCAGCAGACCGACCTTGGGCCTTACTTCGATTTAGTCAGCGAGGGTAAACTGAGCGTCGATGATTGCCGTCGCGGCAAGAGAATGCTGGACGCCATGAGCCATTGGGAATACTATATCGACAAAGACCCCGTGCTTGGAACTGTGCGGGATCAGTCCGAGGCCTTACCAGGTGCAGAGTTGGCCGCCCACCGAGACAACAAAATTCGGCTGGCGTGAATTAACTATAAATTTGGCGGGACAAAACATGTGCATGAGATTTGTCATTCTGAAGCATCAGGGCGGCGAGGCCGAGCACTACGATCTGATGCTTGAAGGCCCGCAGGAGCTGATTACCTGGAGCTGCTCGGCAAATCCGTTGACTAATTCCGAGGTCAAGTTTAAACGCATTGTCGACCATCGCAAAGCCTATCTCGATTACGAAGGCCCGGTTTCGGAAAATCGCGGAACGGTGCATCGCGTCGAAAGCGGAAAATACGAGCCCGTCGAAATCGGCGAATCGCAATGGGTGGTTAAGCTGGCGGGTAAAAGTGCGTCAAAGCAGCTGAAACTTCCGGCCCGCTAGCAGCGGAGGCAATTAAACAGGTAGCTTGTAGGCCGGTGCGGTTCAGCTTGATATCAGCCTCGCAGTGACATAAAACCTATGAAAACAAGGCTTCATCTATTGCTGTGTTCTACACAGAAAGGAGCGAGGGGTGATTATTCCGAAAAGTCTCAGTGGTGTAGTGCTCAGTGTAAAAGATATGGACAAAACGCTCGCGTGGTATCGGAAGAAGTTCGGATTCGAGAAACTTTATGATGATGCTCCCAATTCGAAGGGAATCATCATTGGGACAAACGGGATCACTCTGGTACTCAACCCTCTCGAGGATCCGAACAGAGCGACAGCTGTTGACAATGCACGTCAGGTTTGCTTGCAACTCTTCTGTCTGGAAGTCGACGAAGCAGATCTTGCTCGTGTGACTATAGAATTCCCGGAAGACAAGAACATTGTCGTGCTCGACGATCATCCCAAATACAAAAGCTGCATTATCGAGGATCCTGATGGCCATTCAATAGAACTTGTCGCGTGGAAATAGAATTACAAGCTCAATGAGGCTGCCGGGTCTAATCGAACGTGTTCGCCGACGGGCAGAGCTTTTTGGCAGACAGTGGACAGGCTTGGCAGTCGGGTTTGCGAGCGTTGCAATGCGATCGCCCGAGAAATACAATCAGGTGCCCGAAAAGTCCCCAATCTTTTTGCGGAACAAGATCCATTAAGTCGATCTCGATTTTTTCTGGGGTGGTTTGCTTCGTCAGGCCCAGCCGTGCCGAAATTCTTTTAACGTGCGTGTCTACCACGACGCCTTCGTTTTTGCCGAACGCATTCGACAGCACGACGTTGGCGGTTTTGCGAGCCACGCCTGGTAGCAACAGCAGTTCGGCCATCGTCTGCGGAATCTTGCCTCCGAAGTCTTTGATGATCATCGCCGCTGCCCCGCGAATATTCTTGGACTTGTTGCGATAAAAACCCGTCGAACGGATATCCTGCTCGAGAGTTTCCTGCGGAACGCCCGCGTAATCTTCAGCTGTGCGATACTTGCGGAACAGATCCTGGGTAACAATGTTTACCCGCTTGTCGGTGCACTGGGCCGACATAATCGTCGCCACCAGCAGCTCCAGCGGGTTGGAATGAACCAGTTCGCAGTGAGCGTTTGGGAAGTATGACTTCAGCGAGCGAAAAATTTTTCCCGTTCGCTGGCAGCGTGTGGTTTGTGATTCTCGCGGCATTTCAATAACCGTCCTTCGAACGAACTTTATCTACCCTATTTCAGCGCGGGGGTAATAATACGAATCCCTCTACATTTGAATTAGTCGGTGGGTTGAGTTGTCGGTTGTTTTTGCTTCGCCGCCGGTTTCGTCGTCGGTTGAGTTGTCGTTTGGGAAACCGCCCGCTGGACTTTCTGCTCCATGGTTTCTCCGCTTTCGTAAGACTGCGAGTGGATTTCGACAGACAGCGGAGGTTTCCACGCCTCGGGTGGTAAAGCAAATTCTACTTCCGGGAGGTCGAGTTTGCGAACGCGAACGGTGCTGAGTTCGGGGACCTCGGCGACGTATTTTTCGTCTGGCGACAGAGCCCATGTTCGTTCGGCAAAGGGTATGATATATTTTGCCTGGTAGTCGACGGCGTATGTTTTTCCGTCGTCGCGAGGAATCACCGCCAGCCATCCCGGGCGAAGCGGCCTGATGTCGCGAATTTGGGCCTGGTACAGCGGAAGTCGCGTTTGATGTTTGGTTTCGAAGATGTCAACCTTCCACGGATCGAGTTGGATGATGCAGGTCCCCAACGCCATAGTCCAACCGAGGACGTAGTTCCCGTCCTTCGTCCAGCCATGCACGTAAAATTGGTCGACACCGAAATATTTTCCGATTTCGTCGCTAAAATCTTTGGTCTTGTAGGTTTCGCGATCTACAAGAATCGCTCCGCCTTGTCCCGCCTGATCCCAAGGCCAACCGAACGCGCAAAATACCTTCGAGCTGTCGGGGCTCCACGCCACGCCCTTGCTCTTAGCCGACGTCTGCCGCAGCGACGGTGAGATTTCGCCCGTCTTGACATCCAGAATTCGCATGTCCAGCTGCCCGACAATAAGCATCGCCTCGCGATCCGGCGCCCAATACTCCTCAAACGGTTCGATATCGTTGCTGGTAATTGACGAGAACAGCTCCACTCGTTCAGGCAGCGGCTTGGTTACAAGTTGGCGATAAATTTTCTTTACTATGCTGCGGGAACCATCGGTTGTTGATTGCAGCTGTACTGAATAAACGAGAGTGTCGGGGCCTGTCCAGTGGCAGGTGTCGATAAGCTCTTTTTCGCTGCGTTTTTTTTCGGGCGTCACCCGCCAATAATCTCCGCTGGCGATGTCGACGACGTCGATTCGCTTTTCACGAACCAGAAGTATCGACCGCCCATTAAGCGAAAATTCGATATGCTTGAGTTTCGCACGTGAAAGGTAGCTCGGTGCCTTGACGACTTTCTTGACACGTACAACTTTGGATTTTTCCGGGAAGTCGACGCTGCTAAGACCGACGGACTCCGTTCGTTCCATCGCAAAATATCCCTCGTCCATGGTTTGCACGAGTTTTTGCTTTTCCCAGATGTAGGCCACCATCGTTCCGTCGTGCGAAAACGCGACTTCCGTGGCGTCGTAGACGTAGCGAACGCATCCGCCAAACGGCAAGGCAATGATACCCAGCAGAAACAAAACTGTAAGACGGTATGTCATATTTCTCATTTATTTTTCCCGGCGAGATACTTGTTGATTATGCTAGCAGTGCGTCGGCCTGAATCTATAGCAGTCGCCACGTACGCCTGCGAAGCTATCAGGTCGCCCGCAGCGAAAACTCCGGGTCTGCTCGTGGCGTCATTTTCGTCAACTTCGAGCGAACCGTTCTCCGTCAAAACCAGCCCAAGCTGTTCGGCGACCTTTTTATCAACTTTCGGCTCAAAACCCATCGCAAGTACAACAATATCTGCAGGAATATCGAATTCGCTGCCATCGATTTCCTCGCACACCTGCTTAGCTCCGTTGGAATTGTAGCTTACGCGCACCGCTCGCAGCGACCGAACCTGCCCGCCGTCCCCGGACAACACTGTCGTTTTGACGCTCCAATGCTTCTCTACGCCCTCGGGTGTGGCGGAGTTGGCGACTTTGTATTGCGGCAGGATTTCCAGCTGATGAATCTCGCGGGCACCTTGTTTTAAGGCGGCCTCGACGCAGTCTTCGCCCGTCAGGCCTCCGCCGATAATCGCCACAGTCTTACCGCTTGCGTTGATGCTCGGAATCCCATCGCCCGCGAGAATTTGCGACCGCAGATAATCCGAGGCTGTCACAATTCCGCCAAGGTCGCACCCGGGAACGTTCAGCTGGCGCGATAACTGACGGCCGGTGGTAAGGCAGGTCGCGTCAAACTCGGCGGCCAGCTCGGCAGCGTTGATGTCAACACCGACTTGCGACCCGCATTTAAATTCTATGCCCTCGCCGCGCAGCTGTTCCAATCGCCGGTCGATCAGCGTCTTGTCTAACCGCTCAGCTGGAATTGCGTAACGAAGCAGCCCGCCGGGTTCATCATCTTTTTCGAATACCGTTACGGCGTGACCCTTGCGAGCGAGTTGTTGCGCCGCAGCCAGCCCGCTCGGGCCAGCACCAACGATGGCAATCTTTTGGCCGGTGGAAGTTTTCGGGGCTTGCGGAGTGATCCATCCATTTTCAAACGCGATGTCGATGATCTGCTTTTCGGTCTGCATGATTCCCGACGGGAAATCGTGCAGGGCATTGTGGCAGGTGTCCTGGCAGAACGCGGGGCAGATCAGGGCAGTGAATTCGGGGAAATTGTTGCTTTCGTGCAGCACGGTGGCGGCTTGTTTCCACTTACCGCTCTCGGCGAGTTCCATCCAGCGAGGGATGTCGGACTTCAGCGGGCACCCGCGGTCGCTGCACGAGGGCGATTTGCACGACATGCACATTGGCGAACCAAGTCGCGCGACACCCTGAGCGTATTGCTCAGGCGAGGCGTAGGCAAACTCGGCGATGTGTTTTTCGTACCGCGCGCGATAGCTTAGTTCGCGCCGGTTCCATCTTTTCAACAACGGACGAATCCACGCCATGCGTTTCAGCAGTTCCAGCTGATGTTTCTGCAGCGACAAACGAAGCAAAACTTCGCGCCCGGCGAACGACAGTTTGCGCTTCCACAGATATCGATACGAAATCCGGTCGCCGTTGGCTGGGTTGACGTTGTACTTTTTGCGGTCGTGGGCAAATTTCTCAGGTGCCGTCCCAAGCTCGGCCTCGAATACGCTATCCTTGATTAACATCGCACTGGCGAGGTTGTGGATGACGGCTTTGGTGGCGGCGTAGTCGTGCTTGGAGGTGTCCTTGGCGTAAATTTCGGTGACCTGATCCAAATACCGTTTGGCGTACGGGATTCTGCCCCATCGCATGCAATCGTAGCTGCGAACGACGACGTCGCGCTTGAGCTGCTCGTCGAGGTTGGGCATGTTTTCGATGCTGGTGGTGACCATTTCGCGCAGCTGTTCGGGGAGCTTGCTGCCCTTGCCGTATCGCCGCGTCGCCCAACGAATTTTTGAGTCCAATGTTTCTTTCCACCCATTTGGTTCGGGTGCACCCAGAAAAAGATCCTGCTGCTCGACGAGTTTTCGCCCCATGTTGAAGGCGTAGAGATTTTTCTTGAAGTCGACGCGGATGGCGTCTTTGATCGACCACGCCATCGAGTGCATCGAGATCGGAATCAGGCCCTGCTGGAAGGCGTAACCCATCATCATGATGTTCGCGTAGATTTTGCTCCCGAGATACTTTTCGCAAATTCGCGAAATGTCGCGGGCGAGGAAATATTCTTTGCGGGTGTGATGGCGGATGAACTCGACGAGCTGATCGGTATCGAAATCATCCCAGCCCATGAGAACTGTGCTGGTTGCAACTTTTGCGGTGTTGATGACGGCGGCGGTTTGTTGCGACGAGGCAGCCCGGGTTCGGCCTTTCGGGTCAAGCACGCGGGCGGCTTCGAGAACGTCGACGCCCAGTAGCAGGTCGGCCTTGCCGTAGGGCATGATGCCGGTGACGGGTTGCTTGGCGATGTTAAACACAACCTGCGACGTTACACCACCGTTGCGGATGGCCATGCCCTTCTTGTCGAAAAACGTCACATCGTAGCCTTCGTAATGCCCCGCCCGCACGAGAATGCTCGTCGCCAGGCCGATACCCATCCCCCCAACACCCGTCAGGCAGCACCACCACGTGTCACTCGTGGGACGTTTGCGAGGTTCGGGAATTTTGTCAAGCCCCAGCTCGGGAACCAGCGACTTCGGGGGACGTTTGCGATAGACGGTCAGTTTTTCGAACGAGTCGCAGGCACCCACTCTTTCGCAGGCACCGTCGACGACGCACCAGCTCATGGCGGTGTCCACTTTCGGGCCGTAATCGGTTTGCACGTGTTGCAATCCCGGGCACCCGGTAATTTCGGTACACGAAAGACAGAAGCAGCAGATGTCCTGATTGACATTCATGTACTGTTTTTTGGGCAGGAAGTTTTTTTCCTTAACGAGTGCACGTTCGTCGCGGCGGCGCCGGCGGATACGGGTAATTCCGCATTCCTTGTCGGAGATCACAACCTTCACTCCGTCGGCGAGGAACATGTGTTCGAGCAGTTCCGTGTAGGCCTTGCGGTCTTCGGGGTTGGTCGAAACGATGTTGATGTCGGTTCGGCTGGCCATACCGCGAAGCACGTCCTGAATATCCTGCCGCGGAGTCACGTTCCCCAGCAAATCGTATTCCACACCAGGTGTCGGTTGATGCCCCGTCATGCCGGTGGTGCTGTTGTTGAGAATTATAAACGTAATGTCCTGCTTGAGCTTGATCGCCTGCGAAATCGCAATCGCACCGGAGTGGAAAAACGTCGAGTCGCCCATGAAGACGACTTCCTTGTTGGTTGTAAACGGATCGGTGCCCGACCCGGTTCCGCCACCAAGCCCCATGCCGGAATAGTCGTGCATGAGATCGTTTGTCGGTGGAAACATCAGCAGCGTGTAGCAGCCAGTGTCGCCGTGGAACATCAGGTCGACGGGTTCGCTGTTGTGGGCCTTCTTCATGTATCGCGGATCCATGAAGCGGCGTTTGATATCGAGGCAGAGCGAGGCCGAGTCGCGGTGCGGGCATCCGGGGCAGAAAACCGGCAGCCGCAGGGGTATATTCACGTCGCCGAGGTCAACGTTTTGCGTAGACTGCAGCATTTGCAGCTCTTGCGAGATGCTGTCCGATGCGCGAGTCGAGACGCTGCTATCCACGCCGAATTTCTGAATCAACGGCCCGACGTGAAGCATAATAATCGACGGATCCAAACCGAGGTTCGCCGGGATGCCTTTGAGGTCGCCGGGGAACTGCTTCCCGTAGACTTCGGTGTTGGCAAATGCGCCGTTGGGGTCGGCTTGGCGCTGTCGCATTACGATTTGGGCTACTTGTTCTTCGAGGAATCCGCGGCGTTCTTCGATGACGACGATTTTTTCGCATTGCTGCGCGAGTTCTTCGATAAGCTGCGGGTCGGCTGGGTAGCTCATGCCGAATTTAAGGATCGGGAATTCGCCCAGTACGCCCAGCTCGAACAAACCCTGCACAAGATAGTCGTGCCCAAGCCCGGCGCTGATGAATCCCAACGGCCGTTTGCCGTTTTTCGCGGGATGATCGATGCGGTTCATGCCACACTCGCGGGCGACCTGCATTGCGATTGCGTGACGTTTCGGGAACGACGCTTCGCGCCACCAGGTTCGTGGTGGTAATAGGACGCGTTTGTCGACATCGATATTTTTGGTCACGAGGTCGAACTTGTTCAACACGCCGACTTCGGGATAGTGGTTGGGGGAGCATTGCACCGTTCCCCCGCCGTCGGCGAGGTTGGTCGTCAACACGAAACCGGCGATCAGTTCGCTTCTGCTGGAAATTTTAAATGATATATCGACGAAGTCTTTTACTTCCTGCGCGTTGGACGGTTCGATGACGGGAATGTACAGATGCTTCGACAAAAAGCGGCTGTCGGATGGCACCTGAGTCGAGTCGCTCCATGGATCGTCGCCGTAGACGACGATGGCTCCGCCTTGCTTATGTGCCCCTGCCAGATTCGCCAGCGCCAGCGCATCGGCAGCTACGTGCAGCCCGACGCTTTTCATGGTTATCATCACGCGCACGGGCAACGTTTGCGACCCGTTAAGCATCGCCGCCGACAGGGCTTCGTTGTTGTTGATAACAGCCCGGATGCCCTTTTCGGCCAGCAGTTCCTTAAGCGCCGTCAGGGAATCGAAATAACCCGCAATCGGGCTGCCGGGATATCCGCCCAGCAGGTGCACTCCGCCTTCAGACTCCAAGGCGCCCTTCACCAGCAACTCATTGCCGGTAAAGATCTCAGTGCCGCTTTCCGCTAAAAATCTGCGTTCAGTTTTCATCAGCGATATTGTACGCAATCGGGTTGCGTGTCGATAGTGTTTTTCGATAATTTGGGGTTGTACGGGCTTTTATCCCCTTGAGAGGCAAACCGCGCACCAAGCTGCTATCATACTCAACAAGGCTATTACTGCTGCTACAACCGCGACAACACTCGAACTGTGGGCGCTATTAGTCCGGATAACATCCCGAATTCGATCATGCAATTCTTCATTTGTAGCTGGTCTGTAACCATTGGCATTTCCCTTAGATGTCTGTGTACATGCCCCAGCATCTTTTGCTAATTTTGTCAATTCCTCAAATTGCTCACTACTTTCTTTACTTGAAATACGCTTCAATTTTTTTCCAATACTATTCATTGCTCCTGTCCTTTCGTTTTGGTCCCATTATTCTTATCCCTGCCGTGTTTTCTGATGTAGAATCGCAGAATTTGGGGGAGGATGAGAATGAAGATGAGGAGGGCTATGCATATCTGGGGGTAGACATAAAGGCGGGGTTTGCGAAAGAAAATGGGGGCGAGAAATATTCCAAGAAGGAGGTAGATCCCACTGGTGAGGAGGAGGTATTTGATAATTTGTGCAGTTATTTTTGACATCATTTTTTTTCGGAATGACGCAGGGAGTCGCCGCCGCCCGTACGGGCGGCCTACAAAAAAATCCGTTTTGCCTTGTTGAAAACATGACTTTAGCTTGTCATTGCGAGGAGCGCAGCGACGCGGCAATCTAAGATATGAGAATCGAGATTGCTTCGCTACGCTCGCAATGACATAAAAACATGCTTTCTACAGAGTATATTCAGTTTTTTACAGCTCAAACGAGTCGCCTTGTGCGGGTATATAGACGTTTTCGCACCCAGCTTCGTTGAGAATCTTCTGCATGGCTATCGGCTGCGGGCCTTCTCCGTGGACCACGAATGCGCCTTTGAGTTTCGGGGCTAGCGGCGTGAAGGCTTTGATGAAATCGTTGGCGTCGGCGTGTGCGCTGAACCCGTTGAGAATTTCCACACGGGCCAGCAGCGGATAGAGCCGGCCGAAAATTTTCAGCTCCATCTTCCGCTCCACAATTCGCCGCCCCAACGTGTGCTGGGCCATGAAACCAACAACGCAGATCGAATTATTCTCGTCGGTAACGTTGTTTTTTAGATGGTGCAAAATTCGGCCTGCTTCGCACATGCCCGACGACGCGATGATAATGTGCGGTTCGGTCATGAAGTTCAGGGCCTTGGACTCCTTGACGTCGGTAATGTACTTGATCAGCTTGCCGCCGAAAATCCCGCCCTCTTCCATCCAAAAGTCGCTGGCCTCGGTGTCGTAGCACTCAGGGTGCTTCTTGAAAATTTCCGTCGCGTTCGTACTCAACGGCGAGTCGACGAAAATCGGCAAGGGCTCGATCAGCCCTTCGTGAATCGCCTGCACGAGATAGTAGGCAACGTTCTGAGTTCGCCCGACGCTGAACGACGGGATGATAACCTTACCACCGCGCTCGACGGTTTGGTTTACGACGTCGGCGAGCTGATTTTTCATGTCGGTGGGGTTGTGGTGAATGCGATTGGCGTAGGTGCTTTCGGTAATCAGATAGTCAACCTCCGGCAGCGGGTCGGTGGGGTCGCGCAGAATCGGCATGTCAAATCGCCCAAGGTCGCCCGTGTACAAAATTCGCGTGGTGTCGCTGTTTTTTCCCAGCTCGACCAAAACACACGCCGACCCGAGAATGTGGCCAGCCTCAATAAACGTAGCCGTCGCGTTTTCGGCAATGGCAAACGGTTGATCGTAGGGAATGTGCTGAAAGTGGGCCATCGCGGCGTGGGCGTCTTCGACGGTGTAGAGCGGTTCGATTTCGTCGGCCTTGGTTTTGGCGCGTTTTTTGTTCCAGTAGGCGGCGTCTTCCTCTTGTATATGGCCCGAGTCGGCGAGCATGACTTCGCACAGGTCGCTGGTGGCGGGCGTGGCGAAAACCGTTCCGTCAAATCCACGTTTTACCAGCTGCGGAATGTTTCCGCTGTGGTCAATGTGCGCGTGAGACAACAGCAGTGTGTCGATTTCCTTCGGGGGGACGGGGAAGTTCTTGTTGTGTCCGAGGCCTTCGTGCCGCCGGCCCTGAAAAAGCCCACAGTCCATCGCGATGAGTTTGTCTTCCAGCTTCAGCAGGTGCATGGAACCGGTTACTGTCTGGGCAGCACCGTGAAATATCAAAGATGGGGTGTGAGAACCAAATAACTTTTTGATCGTGCTCATGGTTACTTCTTTCTATTTGTGACAAACTATTTCAAGTTTGTAGGCCGGGTCTTGACCCGGCAAAATAATGGTGCTGCTAAAAAACCGCCGGGTCAAGACCCGGCCTACGCATTCATCTTTCTTCGATTATTTCCGTCAGGAGATATTGATGCTTGTATTGTTCTGATCGGCCTTTTTTGCGGCGGATATTTTCGTGTTCGATTTTCGCAAGCGTCCCAGCCGCCAGCAGCACGACCTGGATCGGGCCTAACCGGTCGGAATGGCATTTCGAGGCGTATTCAATATTCAAACCCCGCAGGGCAGCGTCGAATTCGTCGCGAATTTGCTCGGCCTGCTGCGCGGAGTCGGCCTCGAGTCGCAATTCGTAATGCGGCGGCGCGGCGAACCGGCCCTGAACAACAAACCGCTCGATACCTAAGCCCAACTTGCTGCGAACCTGCGACATGGCCTGCACCACCTGATGCTCGGTCAACTTCTCGCCCGTAATGCTCGACGTATGCAACCCGCGCGACAAAAATTCAAACACCGGGCTTTGTCCGCACATGCCAGTTACGCGAATTCGGTCGTCGAGATTGTAGCGGAACAACCCGGCTTGGTTGCTGACGACCAAAAAGTACTCAGCCCCAACCTGCAGTTCGTGCGCCCGCAAAATTGGGGGACTCGCCTCGCCGTAATTTTCGGCTGGGATGAACTCGAGGAAGCTCGACGTAATTTCCGCCACGCCGGCGGCGGTGTTTTTCTCCAGCGGTACACTAAACCGACCTTCGCTGGCCAACAATCCGATATCATATACCGGCAGGTCGCCGTAAAGCTCTCGCAGCTGGTGGAAATACAATTTCAGCGTGCCACCCGTCCAGTTCGTCAGAAACGACAAATTCCAGAAATGCCGCGGGAGCAATTTGCCATCGGCAGCGATCCCGGCTTCAAGCTGTTTGGCGAGCTTCGGATTCGGCTTGAACTTTTTCGCTTTGGTTTTTTCCACGATTCCCGATTCAATTTCACCGGGCGGATTGAACGTTCCGTCGGTGATATCGCGGATAAGCTGCTCGCTGAACCGCTGGCCGGTCTCGATGAGCTTAATCGTGCTCGACGGATTCGCCGTTGTGATAAACGCCACGTCTTTGTCGATGCTGTATCGCAGCAGCGAGTAGAATCGCGTGTCGGGGTTGTGTAGTTCAGTTATCCACGACGGGGTGCAGTACATGCGGCGGACGATTTTCTTTTGCGTTTGGGCGAGCAGTCCGCTGATGGCACCGCAGGGCAGACCGGTGGGGCTGGTTTCTTCGTGCATGGACGACGAAATTTGCACGATCGGGCGCAGCCATGCGTCGGGCTGATTTTGCAGAACGTTGATGCCGAACAGGTTCCATCCGCGGCGGATAGTGTCGAGAAATTGTTGAGTAACGGGAATGTATTTCGGCTCGCCGGTGGTTCCGCTGGTCATGGAGAACATCAGCACGGGCTGATCTGCTGGTAGCAATGCGGTGGTTTCGCCCTGCAGCACGCGGTCGACGTAAGGGCGTAGCTGCGAATAGTCGCGAACCGGCACGGCCTCGGTGAAATCTTTGTAGTTTGCGATTTTCGCGAATCCATGGTCGCGGCCGAAAGCTGTTTCGCGATGCGCGGCCAACAACTGCTGCAAAAAATCGTCCTGCGTTTGCTTCGTGTGTTCGTGGGCGCGCATGAAGCTTTTCAGCTCGCGTCGCGCGCTCCATGCACCGACTCTTGCGATCGGGCGGAGGATGGTTTGGCGAAGGCTCATGGTACGAATTCCTACTCTGCCTCGGTTCCGCCGGGATCAGCCGAGATTTTACTCTCGGGAACATCTTCGTTGTTGAGGTGCTTGTCAAAAAACGCCACCGTTCGCGACGCGTAGGCATCGGGTGCGATGATCGCGGCCTGGTTGTGCTTGGCCTTGTTGACAATCCACATATATTTCGGTTCCGGGGCGGCGGCGTGCAACAGCTCGGTCTGGTCGACGCGAATATAGCTGTCGCGCTGCCCGTGAATGAACAGTATCGGCCGAGGTTCCATCTCCTTAAGGGCCTTGCGAACCGACGGAAACCGCCGTCCGAGTTTCGGCTGTGCGAATCGCATGAGTAACCACAGCAGCAGCCTCCAGAAAACCTCGGGGTAGTTGGTTTTGAGCACCTTTATCGCTTCGAAGATCGACGCCCAGCGTTTCATCAGTGCAATTAGTGTGGTGTCGGTGCTGAATGCTCCGTCGCAGACGATGGCCTTGATTCGCGAGTCGCTCGCCGCAGCCAGCAGCCCGCTACCCGCACCCCTGCTAATGCCGAACAGCCCGATGTCTTGCGATTTTCCGTCCTCGGCGAGTTGGGTTTGGATATACGCACACGCACCAAGCGCGTCGCCGAGTTCTTTATCGCTGGGCCATTGCACGGGGCGGTAGTCTACATCCCCGGACTCCCCGTGCGCGCGGAAGTCGAAGGTGAAGATGTCGTATCCGCTTTCCATCAGCGCCTTGGTGTAGCGGGCACAGCTGTACATGTCGGATCCGTATTCGTGGCAAAACACGATGGTGCCTTTGTAGTCGGTGCCTTCGGTGCGGGATAGGAGCATTCCGCGGAGGCTTGTTCCGTCGAAGCTGCGGAAGCGGACGATTTCGCCTTGTTGTTCTTCAAAGTCGCGGGGTTTGTGCGACATCGGGGGTGGGGTGTCGACGAAAATATTGAGGCAAATTTTGACGTAGTATCCCAGCAACCACATCGCCGCGATCAGCAGCGACGCGCAGGTAATGGCGATGGCGAGAATCGCCCAATGGTCGCTTACCCATGTCCAAAAACCCAGGATTATCGGAAGTTCTACCAAATTCGCACTCCGCGGTGGCCACTCGGCCAATATTACCCGACGAGGATACCCGAAAAAGCAGCAAAAAATCAAGGACTAACGGCGGGAAGGTTGGGGCGGTAAGAAGCTGGTAAAATTTGGCCGCGGTGGATACCATGTCGGCATGGGTATGTTGTTTGGAAATTTTGAAGATGGCGATGCCCCACCACCGGCGGAGACACAAAGCGACTGCACCGTAGTTGCCGTTGCGCTCAACGCCAATGTTTGGGGGCAGTACAGTTATCTTTTCCCCGCCGCGATGGGCGAGGTGTTTGTCGGGCAACGAGTGAAGGTACCTTTCGGCCGAGGGAATCGCGAAACGCTGGGGTTCGTTACGCAAATCGCCCCGCCGGTAACCGCGCACAAACTAAAACCCATCGCAAGCGTCGTCGACAAGACCCCGCAATTCGACAGCAGCATGTTGGAGCTGGGCAAGTGGATCAGCAGTTATTATTTAACCCCGCTGGGCATGACGTTGGCCGGAATGATACCGTCGGTAATTGGAAAAATTGCTCCGAAGCATCAGACGGTGGTGTTTCTCAACGCCCCGCGTGGCGATTGGCCGACATCGCTGGGGCTGCGGCAGTCGAAAATTCTCGACGAACTGCTCGAGGCGAAAAAACAAGGCGTCGAACCCTTACCGCTCGAGGCGTTGGTGCGACATAGCGGTGGCGGGCGCGACACCATCCGCCGCCTGCTGAAACGCGAACTTATCCGCACCGAAATGCGCGAAGTGAAAATCGAAGATCATTCCGTCGGGCCCGACGGGGTGGCGGAAGATCCGTTTGAACTGAACGAAGATCAAAAAAATGTGCTGGCGGGGATTGAACCTAAGCTGACGGCTGGGAAATTTTCGGCGACGCTGCTGCATGGTGTCACCGGCAGCGGAAAGACGGAAGTTTACGTCCGCGCGATTCGCGAAGTTGTCGCCGCCGGGAAGCAGGCGATTTTGCTGTCACCGGAAATCGCACTGGCCACACAAACGATGCAACGGCTGATCAGCCGCCTGCCGCGGGTGGCTGTGCTGCATAGCGGGCTGGCACCGTCGCAGCGGGCGTTTTACTGGGAGCAGATCCGCAATGGTTCCGCCTCGGTCGTCGTCGGCCCGCGAAGTGCGATATTCGCGCCGATTTCTACCGAGCGGTTGGGGCTGATAATCGTCGACGAGGAGCATGAGTCGAGCTACAAGCAGGACACCGCCCCGCGATATCACGGGAGAGATGTGGCGGTAAAACGCGCGGCGATTTCAAATGCACCGATCGTTCTCGGGTCGGCGACACCGTCGATGGAGTCGCTGCACAACGCGCAGCAGGGAAAGTACTCGCTCGAAAAACTTCCCTCGCGCGTGCGAAACCTCCCCATGCCGAAATTGGAAATCGTTCACCTGAGGCGCGAAATGTCGAAGGGCGCCATCGAGCTGCTCGGTGCCACGCTGACTCGCAAAATCGCCGGCGCACTCGACCGCGAGGAACAAACGATACTGCTCATGAATCGCCGCGGATACGCCAGCTACATTTTCTGCCCGTCGTGCCAATGGATGATGGAATGCGACAGCTGCGTCCGCCCGATGGTCTATCACCAGTCGCTGCAAATGGTCATCTGCCATCACTGCGACAAACGCACACTCGTTCCGCCGGCCTGCCCGGCGTGCAAAAAAAAGATCGTGCTGTTCGGTTACGGCATTCAGCGGATCGAAGACGAACTCGCACGAAAATTTCCCGTCGCCCGCGTTGCCCGAATGGACAGCGATACGATGACCTCGCCCAAGCAGTTCCAGAAAGTGCTGGGCGAGTTTGGGGAAGGCAAGATCGATATTCTGCTGGGTACGCAGATGGTGGCCAAGGGTCTGGACTTCCCGAAAGTTTCGCTCGTGGGAATCGTCTCAGCCGACACCTCGCTGATGGTGCACGACTTTCGCGCGTCGGAGCGAACGTTTCAGCTTATCGTTCAAGTTGCCGGCCGGGCCGGCCGCGGAGATGTGCCCGGTGAAGTCGTCGTCCAAACATTGCACGCAGACGACCCGGCGATTACCTTCGCGGAACATCACGACTACGAAAAATTCGCCGAGTTTGAACTGGCTGACCGGCGTGAGGGGCACTTACCCCCGTTTGCGAGAATGGTTCGCTTTGTCGTGCGGTCTGCCAAAAGCGATGTTGCGGAGTCAGGAGCAGAAAAACTCACGCAGATACTCAAGCAAACGCTACCAAACGAAGGGGTGCAAATTATCGGGCCAAGCCCAGCGGAGTTCATCAAAATCCGCAACATGTTCCGCTTCGATATTCTGCTGATTTGCGATAAACCGGGCGTTGTGCAGCAGGTGTTGCACGGCCAGATGGGCAGCATCGCACACGACATCCACGCCGAAATTCTCACAGACGTCGACCCGATGAATTTGCTGTAACGGCGGGCGCTAGACGATTTGCAATGGGTCGCGGTCGGTTTTTGAGAGAATGGTTTCCAGCTGCGGGTGGACGGATTTTACGCGTGCGGCTAGCTGCGCAAGTGCGATGCGTTCGGAGTTTGAATGCCCAACGCAAACGCAGATAAGTCCGGCGGTGGCGGCGGCGAGTGCCTCGTGATGCCGCATTTCGCCCGTCAGATAGAATGTTGCACCGGCGGCGGCGGCGGATTTCCACATTGCTCCGCACGACCCGGCGGCCACGGCGGCGATTTCAATTTTCGCTTTGGATTTCGGATCACCGGCCACCAGCACCTTGTCCACACCGAGGGTTTTGCGAATTTTCGCGATCAGTGTCGCCACCGTTATCGCCCGAGGTAGCTTGCCAACTCGCCCCTGCCCGACGGTTGTGCTGGATGCGATCAGCGGGTAGATATCGACGGCCGGTTCTTCGTAGCTGTGGGCGGAGCGGATGGCGGCGGCGACGGCGGCGATTTTTTTGCGCGGCGCGACCATTTCAAGCCGGACTTCTTCGACGGCGGTTTTTTCGCTGGGCGCTCCGACAGTTGGTTTCGTGTCTGCCCCGCCGAAAAACTGCCCGATGCCCATGCCGAGAAACGCGCACTCATTGTATCCGCCAATGGTACCAGCCCCGGCGGAAAAGGCAGCGTTGGTGACGCGCGAAACGTCGCGGTCGGGAAGAAAGACCACGATTTTGCATTCGTCGGCGGCGAAGATATCTTCGATTGGTTTTCGGTCGCGCAGGTCGAGTGTGTCGGCCAGCACGTCGTTTGTTCCACCGTCGGTTGCGTCGAGTGCGGTGTGCGGGCAGTAGACGGATATTCCGCGATTAGCGGCGGCGAAGATAACCGGTGCCGTCTCGGCGGTGATTCGCGAAACGGGTTTGAAAATTACCGGATGATACGCGATGATCATTTGCACTTTGCGCGCGATCGCTTCCTTGAGTACCGCGGGCGTCAAATCTATGCACAACATCGCGCGAGAAACTTTCGAGTTTTCCGCCCCGATCAGCAGCCCGACATTGTCCCAGTCGGCGGCGAGATTCAGCGGAGCGATGTCTTGGAGCGTTTGGCAAATGTCTCGCAATTTCACAGTTTTCCCTTTCTGTGCATGATTTAGCAAATCCTTTCACGCTCCGATCTATGCGGTGAAAGAAATGGCTAAACGCAACGTATTTTGCTGTCAATTCCCACTGCTGGTGGACTTACTCTCCGGCGACGATTTCGCGTTCGGCGACTAATCGCGGAGTAAAGCGGCTGGTAAATACGACGACCAGCATCAGGCGCGTACCTTTGGGTATTGGTTTGTCGATGGAGAGTTTAAATTCGTAGCTTCTGGTGTGGCGGTCCCAGTGCAAAAGGTTTGCTTTCGGGCGAGAGATGGCGACTTCCCACTGCGTAATTTTTTTGCCTTTTTTGCCCTGATGCTGGCGGCGGAATTCGTACAGCTCGAAACGAAAATCACCAAACGCCTTCGTCGGGTCACCGTACGAGTCTTTTGCCTGCACCCGCACGTGCAGCCCAAACGCTCCCTGCTCAAACGTGTTTGTCTGGGTAAACGGATGCACGGCGATTGTCTGGGGCAGTAGCGAATTGATCGGAGCCGGTACGTCCTGCGCCGTTGCGGTGTCGTGGCCTTTGGTTCTGATGTCGCACCCGGCTGTAGCAATCAGCGAGGTCAGTAGCAAGAGTCCGAATATCCGTTCCACAATTTGCTCCAGTCTGCGGGTTTCCCGCTCGTGTCCCAATCCCCCGAGATTATAAACACTAAACACACAGGCGGTCAAGGTTTTGCAACAACCCATTATTGGGCCAGCGAGTCGGCAAGCTCGAGAATTTCGTCGAGTCGCGAGTGCGGCGCGAAAACTTTCGGCCCATCGTTCAGACGAAGCGACAGTTCTTCGTTCGGCGTGTTGTACTTGCGGGCATCGCCCTGAATGTACCCAATACATACGAGTTCTTGGTCGTGATTTGTGCGATATGGATAGCCCGTTGTCGTACAGTTGGCGTCCATCACGAATGCGGAAATTCTATCACCGGCCGCGTTATCGCCAAGCCGATCAAGTTGCGTGACAGATGAATCTGTTTCCTGCCCGTCCATCTGGCGGTAATAATACGAACAATAAGCGTCTTTCGCTTCGCGATTGCGCACGACTTCCAACTGCCCTTCTATATTTCCGCTGCCATCGGACGGGCAGAAAAATATCCCCGGATCTACATAGTCTCTGTCGAGCAATGCCCCGTGGGCGCTGTATTCCTGAGAACTTAACCATATCTGATTCGACATCATTTTTTGATAGGGGATGATCCCGTACAGCAAGCTCTCCGGGCCGACAGGAAAACGATTATCCTCTTCCGCAGCGTACATGTGCACCGCCTTAATCTGTCCGCTGACGTTCATTAGGCAGGTAGCCTGGCGGGCAAGTTCTTTGGCCTTCGCGAGGCTGGGCAGCATTATCGTCACCAGCAGTGTGATGATAGCGATTACCACGAGCAGTTCGATGAGTGTAAATCCCCGCTCGGTGACAGCTACATTTTTACGACTGAAAAAAAACATGATCCACCTTCCCGATTTTGCGCTACGATCAATACATACAGACGCACGCCGAACAATAATGGTACAGATAATCGCGTGAAAAATCAATGGCAAGCATACAAAGAAGAAAGTGAGCGACCTGATTTTCTGGCGGGGGCTGGTTCTTGTTTTTCTTTTTGATTTTAACCCCGTAGGGGTGGTCAGAATTTAGCCGTGGGCGTCAGCCCACGGGTGTAGGGCCAATAGATACATCAGCCCTGAAAGGGCGATAGAAATCTTGGGATTATCGCGGCAGAAACAAACGGCCCAGTGCTTCTGTCGCCCTTTCAGGGCTAATTTTTAAGAAACATTTATCCGGGGGTTCCGCTTC